>JARGNS010000155.1 GCA_029213105.1 Planctomycetota bacterium | reverse complement strand
GACCTCGAAGGCCGGACCCAGCACGCGACCCGGGCCGTGGGCGGTGCGGACCTCGAAGGCCCCGGGCTCGACCTCGAACCAGGCGCGGCCGGCCTCGAGGGTGACGGCCGCGGCGGACTCGAGGCGTACGCGGCTCCCCGCGTCGAGGACGAGCCGCACGCGGTCGTCCAGGCGCACCTCGGCGGGCGCGCGGCAGCGCAGGACGTCGCCGGGCTGCACGTGACGGGTGGCGAGGGCCGGGGCCGGCAGGGCCGCGCCGGCGCGGACGAGCTCGATGCCGCGGCCGGGCACGATCGTGAGCCTGCCCGCCTCCTGCACCTGCCAGGGGCGCCAGAGGAGCAGGGCCAGCAGGACGGCGGCGGCGGCCGCGACGAGGGGCCAGCGGGCCTGGCGTGCGGGACGCGGCGTCTGCAGGCGCAGGACGTCGAGATCCGGTGCCGCTTCGTCGCCCAGGGTGGGCTCGTCCAGGGCGGCCGCGATGCGCGCGAAGGCCGGCGGCGGCGGGGCGGGCGGCAGCTGGTCGTAGGCCAGCAGATGGGCGGCGATGGTCTCGAAGCGGGCGCGCAGCGCCGCGTCGGACTCGAGGCTCGCGTCGATCCGTGCCCGCTCGGTCGCCGGCAAGGCGTCCAGGGCGCGGGCCACCAGGTCCGCATCGCGCAAGGCGCCGGCCTCGGCTTCGCCCTGGGGAGCGGGCAGCGGCAGCTGCGGGCTCTCGTCAGGCTCGGGCATGTCGTCGCGGCGGGTCACGGGGAAGGGTCCTCTCGGCGAAGGCGCTTGCGCAAGGCCGCTTCCGCGGCCGCTGCCCGGCTCTTCACCGTGCCCACCGGAATGCCGGCGATCTCCGCCGTCTCGGCGTAGCTGACGCCCTCGAGTCGGACGAGGACGAAGACGAGCCGTAGCTTGGGGGAGAGAGCCGCGAGCGCCGCCTCGACGGCGCGCGCCCACTCGACGCGTGTGACACGCTCCGTGGGAGGCGTCGCACGCTCGTCGCGGGCGTCGGCCGCCGCCTGGGCCGTCCAGGGCGAGCCCTGGATGGCGGCACGACGACGTCGCTTCGCGGCCTCGTTCCACCAATGGTGCTTTGCGATCTGGAAGAGCCAGGTCCCGACCTTGCCGAGGGGACGCCAGCCTGCGGCCGCACGCCAGACCTTCAGGAACACATCCTGGGTGAGGTCCTCGGCGAGGACGCGATCGCCGCACAGACGGTAGAGGAACCGCATGACCGGTGAGCCGAATCTGAGATAGAGCGCTTCGAACGCCTCCCGGTCCCCGTCGCGGACGCGAGCCATCAGTTGCTGATCGGCGTCCATGTCGGGTTCCGGCGGGCAGGGAGTCAAACCGCGCAATGCTCCAGGGGTTCGGAGGAAAACCGCCCCGCCGGAAGGATAGCCGCGGTGTGGCGGCTGGGGGGGCGTGCGCACGGCGCCCGGAGACGCTTTCGGGGCGGGCCGCGGCGCAGCGAGAGGATCGTCGGGCGCAGGATCCGGGAGCGCTCTGTCGCGAGCCCGAGGAGACCGATGCGAGCCGGCGGCATGGTGGGCACGTGCACCGCAGGCGTGCTTCCTGCACGTTGAGGATGCGCGGGCACGCCGGGTCGCGGCGCAGCGAGAGGATCGTCGGGCGCAGGATCCGGGAGCGCTCTGTCGCGAGCCCGAGGAGACCGATGCGAGCCGGCGGCATGGTGGGCACGTGCACCGCAGGCGTGCTTCCTGCACGTTGAGGATGCGCGGGCACGCCGGGTCGCGGCGCAGCGAGAGGATCGTCGGGCGCAGCCCTAGCGCTGGTGGATGGGCAGATGATCCAAAGGAAACTGCAGGATGAGCAGGGCGCAGGCGGTGGCGTACGCGTTCGTGCGGTCGACGTTGCTGGCCCAGTAGACCTCGGGGCGGCCGGTCTCGGGGTTGCGCCGGGAGCGCATCATCGCGAGCAGGTCGTCGCGCACCATGCGGTACCAACCGGACCACTGCTCGGGGTGCTTGCCGCCGATCTGGTACATGGCCTGGGCCGCGTAGTAGTTGCCGTAGTAGTAGAAGTAGTGCTCCGGGCCACCGGGGCGCCCGTGGATCGCGCGGTACTCCTTGCGCATGTACGCGACCGAGCGCTGGATGCTCGGCGGCGGGTTCTTCACGATCTTGTTCGTCTTGATGTGCCGGCGCATCGACTCGTCGTCGTAGAGACCCGCCTGGAACAGCGTGGTCAGGCCCGCAGCACACAGGGCGAAGGACGGGCGGTTGAACTTCTGGTCGTGCGGCTGGTACCAGAAGGCCCCCAGGTAGCTCGAGCGCGTGTTCGAGGTGGTGGTGATGGCGCTCTCGATGACGTAGCGCAGGGCGCGATCGATGGTCTTGCGGGGCACCTTGATGCCGACGTTGCGGGCGGCGCGGAGCGCGACCACCTGGCACACCGTGACGCTCATGTCGCTGTCGTTGGTGAACGGCACGTAACGCCAGCCCCCCGTGCCGTTCTGGGACTTGACGGTGAACTCGATCGCTTCCTGGAGCTTGTTGCGCACCTTCTCACGGCGCGAGACCCCGTAGACCTCGGCCAGGGCCAGGGTGGCGAACGCGTGGCTGTACATGCGCGTGCCGTGGGCGGCCACGTAGCCGGAGCTCGGTTGGACCTGGGCGCAGATGAAATCGATCGCCTTGTCCAGGGCGGCCCCCACGGCCCGGGATGTTCCCGCCGGCCAGGAGGGAGAGCACGGCCAGGGACGTGACACCCACATGGGGCACGTTCTTGCCGTCGGAGAACACGCGGTAGGTCTCGTTGACCTTCTTGCCCGCGTCGCTGTGCCAGGAGCCGGCGGGCTGCTGCAGGGCGAGCAGGAACTTCGTGCCGCTCTCGATGGCCCGCTTGGCCGCCGCGTTCACGAGGCGTGTGTCCTCGGCATTGTCGGCCGCGGCGGGGGAGCTGCCCGCCGGGGCGAACAGGACCACGAGCGCGGCAAGCGCGAGCAGGGGGGGGAGCCAGAGGCCGTCGCAGGGTTAGGGACTCTAGCCGGCCGGGTGGGGGGGGCGCTGCCTTGCCCTTGGCCGGCCCCGGTCCGAACCGACCCAGCAGGGCTATCGGGCGCGGAACAGGCTGGCGCCCTTCTTGCCGAAGATGACCAGGGTCCCGTGGCCCTCGACCACGGTCGGGATCCAGTTCTCCTTCGAGAGGCCATCCGGCTCGATTTCCTGCAGGATCGTGCCGTCCCGCGCGTCGATGAGCCGGACGAGGATGTGCTGGACCCGGTCCTTCGGGAACGACACCATCACGCAGATGACGTCGCCGCGCTGGATCAACACGGCCTTCGAGGGCGAGACCTTGTCTTCGTACGGCGAGTCCCAGGCCAGCTTGCCCGTGCGACGCTCGAAGCTGACCACGCCGAAGTTCGGCCGGCGCGCCCACGGGATGAGCGTGATGCGGCCACCCGAGGCGATGAGCTCGGTCCCGGGGAAGGGGCAGGCCCGACCGCGGTCGGTGACGTAGACACGCGTCTCGGCCACCGCCACGCCGGTTTCGATCTGGTGGGTCAGGACGCTGCCGTCGGCGCGCAGGATGACGATCTGGGGGCCGGTGGTCGCCAGGGCGCAGACCGCATCGCTGCCCTTGATCGTCTTCTGCCAGGCGATGGCACCGGCCTCGATGTCGAGGGCGGCGAGCACACGCTGGCTGCGCTTGCCGGCCCGCCCGGCGACGATGTAGAGGCCGCGCGTGGTCACCGGCAGGCCCTCGACCGACACGGGGATCTCGATCTCGTGGCGGCGCGTGCCATCGAAGGTCTGGTAGACGAGCAGGCGACTGCGCGCCGTGCGATTGCGGTAGTCGACCTGCTGGAGCAGGACGTGGCCGCCCCAGGCGCGCAGCGAGCGGTAGTCGGCGCGCGGCAGGGCCCGCGACCAGACGGCCGTGCCCTGCATGACGTCCACGGCTTCGAGGCGTTGGTCGCCACGGCCGCCGCGACTGACGTCCTGCATGTGTCCGAAGACCAGCCCGCCGGCAATCTGGAGGTCGCGCGCCATGGCCTCGGTCTTGCGAGACCACAGCTGCTTGCCCGTGCTGGCATCGAGTCCGCGCAGCTCGCGGGTCAGGGCCACGACGAGGACGCCGTCGGCGTAGGCCGCACGCTGGCAGTGTCCGATGCGCTGGGTCCAGGCGACGGAGCCCTTCTTCAGGTCGAAGAGCACCATGGCGTCGCCGCGCATCATGAGTGCGTACGGGGCGGGCCGCGGCGAGCCGCCGCGGCTCAGGTCCGTCGCGAGGGTGATCGGTCGGGCAAGCTCCTCGTCGCCTACCGGCTCGAAGTGGACCTCCTCCAGCGGGGCGCGCAGCGGCGCGACGGGGCCGGTGTCCGCTTCCGGCCACACCAGCGCCTCGCGCTCGGCGGCGGCGAAGGTCGCGCCGGTCTCGGTGCGGCCGCCCCAGGACACGCGGGCGCGTGGGTAGGTGTCCTCGAGACGGGCCAGCGTGGCGCCGGCGGCGCCGCGGGCGCCCGCCAAGCGGTAGGCCTGGGCGAGGGCGGCGAGGGCCGTCGGCACGAGCGGATGCTCCGGGGGCGTGCTACGGAGCAGGCGCTGCAGGTAGCGCGCGGCCTCGAGCGGTTGCTCCGCGGCCACGAGGCCCCGGGCGCGCTCGAGCAGCGCGTCGGACACCACCGCCGCATTGGGGTAGTCGCGCAGGAGCTTCTCGATGAGCGCGCTGTCGCCGTCCTGCCGGGCCTTGGTGAGGATCGCCTTGGCGCGCTGCTCGTGCCGGCGGTAGGGCATCGGCCCCACGCGCTTCAGGATGTCACCGATCGTGTCGCGGGCGATGTCCCGGGCGGGTCCGGTGGGGAACGCGGCATCGGGCTGCTCGAGGAGGATGCGCTGCAGGGCGTCGATCGCCTCGGCCGGTCGGTCGGTTGCGAGATGCAGGCGTGCAAGCTCGAGCAGCGCCGCGGCGGCGGCGGGTACCGGCTCGGACACGACCTCGAAGCGGCCGAAGGCATCCTCGGCCTCCTCGACGAGCGCTTCGAGGTTCTTCACGCGCGCGGCCGTGTCGGCGTCCTTCAGGGCGCGGTGGATGCGGATGCGCGCCAGCACGCGCTCCTCGGCGTCCCCCGCGTGCACGAGGGCCTTGCGGTAGCTCACGATCGCCTGCTGGGCGAACGCGCCGACGCGTTGGTCTCCCTCGGTGAGGTACGTGGCGTAGAGGCCTTGCTCGGCGCGCCCCACGAGCTCCGGTGCCGAGCGCTCGGCCACGCGGCGGGCTTCCTGGAACGCCGCGAGGGCGCGCTCGATCTCGCCGCCACCGCGCAGGTACATCTCGCCGGCCTCGAGGAGGATCGTCGGATCATCGGGGTTCTCGCGGCGGCGCTTGGCTACTTCGCGCTCGATCGCCGCCCAGTCGTAGAACCACTGGATGTCCGAACGGGTCGTGACGACCAGGACCCGCGGGAGCGGCAGGAGGTTGCCGGGGGCGGCCCCCTCGGGCCACTCGTGGGTGCCCTTGTAGGCGCCATCGCCGGCGAGGGAGAAGCGCTGCAGTCCGCCGCTCGTGGGCACGAGCACGTCCCCCCCGGCCACGGCCCCGCGTCCGACGACGCGGTCGCCTTCCGGATCGAAGCGGCCACGCCAGAGCGTCGAGCCGTCGCTCAAGGCGCGCGCGCGCAGCTCGCTGTCCGTCAGCAGCACGACATCGCGTCGACCGTCATGGACCACGCCGAGGAGCTGGCCCTGGACGCCGTAGGCCAGCTGGCCGCGGGCGTAGGGCTTGCGCCACGACAGCGCGCCCGTGCGCTTGTCGAACACGTGGACATGCTGTCCGTCGGTCGGCGCGATGATCAGATGCTCGCCGTAGACGATGGGCGGGGAGGGCGCATGCCGTGGGGCGCGGATGGGCGCGTCGTACCAGAGCTGCACCTTGTCGATCGGGACGATGTCGTAGGAGGCAAGCCAACGCGGGACACCGGAGCGTACGTCCACGGCGGCGATGAACCCGAGGCCGGTGCTCGCGTAGGCGACGCCGTCGGAGACCGCGACGGGGCTGGCCGCCAGCTCCTTCAGCGCGGCGCCGAAGAGGTTGAGTTCCTGCTGGCCGAAGCCGAGCGGTCGCTGCCAGCGCAACGCGCCGGTCTCGACGTCGAACGCGAGGAACGAGACGTTGTGGTTGCCCTCGTAGACGTCGCCCATGGCGAGCACGAGCCCCTCGCTCACGGCGGGCGCCGAGACGATGGAGACGCTGCCGAGGCGCAGCCGGTCGACGCCGTCGCTCCCCATCCACCAGCGCATGCGGCCGGTGTCCTTCTCCAGTCCCACGAGGATGCGCCGCGGCAGGTACGTGGTGATCTCGTAGCCCTGCAGGTACTCGGGGGCGTAGGGCACGCCGACTTCGACCGTGGCGATGATGAGGTTGCCCGCGACGACGGGCGAGAAGGCGCGCTCCAGGCTCGTGCGTCCGAAGTGCAGCCGGCCGGGCTCCATCAGGGGCAGGGTCGGCTCGCTGTTCACGTCGAACGACCAGACCTCGCGGGCCGAGTACGTGTCGAACGCGCGCACGCTGCGGCCGTCGGCCACGTAGACCGTGCGGCCGTCGACGACGGGCTGCATGGGGCGGAACGACGGGAGCATGGCCCGGTAGGGGCCTTCGCCGGGGGGGATGCCGCGCCAGCCGCCGCGCGACTTCTCGATGCCGCGCAGCTGCCAGTCCGTGCGCTCGCGTGCGCGCAGGCGGCTGGGGGGCGGCGTGCGCTCGGGATGCGTGGCGTCGCGGGAGGCGCGGCCGCCCCAGGCCGGCCAACCGATCGGGCCCGGGGCTTGGGGCAGGGTGGCGATCGCTTCCTCGCGGGCTGCCCGGAGCGACGGGGGCACGACGAGGTTCTTCAGGGCGCGGCGCTCGCCGGCGCCGGCGAGGGCTTCGACGAGCCGCGTCCAGAGGGCCGCGTCATCCGGCGAGTAGCGCAGGCCTTCGCGCAGGGTCAGGGCGGCGTCGCGGTGGCGTCCGGCCTCGGCCTGGATGGAGGCCAGCACGCGTGCGGCGCGGCGGCCGGCCTCGCTGGCACCGTAGCGACGCAGGACCTCGCCGAGGGCGTGTTCGTCACGCATGCGCAGGGCGCGCTCGAGCAGCGGCTGGGCGCCGGGTACGGCGATGCGCTCGTAGACCGCGCGTTGCTCGGCGTCGAGGCCGGCGAGCATCTCGCGGACGACTTCGGGGGCGCTGCTCCAGAGGACGGACTCCGGCTTGCTCTTGGCTTCTTGCAGGAAGAAGTCATCGCTCATCTCGTCGAGGACGCGCTGGCAGACCTCGAGGGCGCGCAGGGTGCGGCCGTCGGCGAGGGCGGTGCGGGCTTCGTCGATGGCGTAGCGCGCGGCGTTGGTCGCGCGGACGCCGAAGAGGCGCCGCTGCTGGTGGGCGTCGAAGCCGTCGCCTTCGTCTGCGGTGGCGACGGCGGCGAAGGCCAGGAGGAGGGCGCTGAGGACGATACGTCGCATGGCCCAAAGCCTACTTGCTCCGGGGGCGCCTGTGGGCCCCGGATCCCGACCCGGCCCCGAGACCCCGCGGCCGCGACGGCGAGAAGCCGTACCGGGCTTGGCCGCGGCACCGCCGTAGCCGGGCCCTGAGGCCCTGGTGCCGCGGCGAGCCCATGGCGGCCGGCATCGGATCCCCCGTGGCACTCGCTGCGCATGCCGGTAGCCCGTGCGTGGCGTGGCGGGGGCGAAGCCGCGGCCATGCCCCGAGGCCCTGGTGCCGCGGCGAGCCCATGGCGGCCGGCATCGGCTCCTCCGTGGCACTCGCTGCGCATGCCGGTAGCCCGTGCGTGCCGCGGCGAGCCCATGGCGCCTGGCATCGGCTCCTCCGTGGCACTCGCTGCGCATGCCGGTAGCCCGTACGTGGCGTGGCGACGGCGAAGCCGCGGCCATGCCCCGAGGCCCTGGTGCAGCGGCGGGCCCATGGCGGCCGGCATCGGATCCCCCGTGGCACTCGCTGCGCATGCCGGTAGC
>JARGNS010000154.1 GCA_029213105.1 Planctomycetota bacterium | reverse complement strand
CGATCCAGGGCGGGGTGGATGCCCCCCTGGAAGCGTCCCCGCAGGAGATCCTCGGCCGGCTTCGCTGCCGGGCGCGGGGCCTTCGTCTTCTTGGTCTTCTTCTTGCGAGCTGCCATGGGACCTCCCTCGAGCTTCGGGACCGCAGGGTACGGCGCGCCCCAAGCGGTACGACATTCGGCACGCGCTGCGCACTGAATCCGCCCGCCCCGTCCCGCCCCGCGAGCCCCCCCTGGGAGGCCTGCCGCTAAAACCGGATAAGCCGATCGGCTTTTCCCTTGCTCTCGTGCGCACAGGCGAGAGACTCGCCGCCACGAACACCCTTCCCCGCCAGCCCCGGGGCAGCCATGACACCGGAGATCCAAGCCGTGAAGCACATCGATGAGAGTCGCCTCGAGTCCGACATCGGATACCGTTTCGAGTACCTGGCCGATTTCATGGGATTCAGCGACGACGACATCGCAACCATCCACGGCGCCGCCGAGGTGCTGGCGCCGCTCGTCCCGGGTCTCGTGGACGCGGTCTACGACAAGCTCTTCAGCTACGACTCCACCAAGCGTCATTTCGTGCCGCGTCAGCACGGCTACGAAGGTGAGCTGCCCGAGAGCATCGAGTCGCTCGAGCAGGACCACGACATGATCGCGTTCCGCAAGAAGCACCTGACGAACTACCTCGTCTCGCTCGTCACGCGGCCCTACGACGCCAAGTTCGTCTCGTACCTCGACATGGTCGGCAAGATCCACACGCCCCAGGCCGGCAGCAAGGCCCTCGATGTGCCGCTCGTGCAGCTGAACGCCCTCATGGGCTTCGTCGCCGACGCCTTCATCGATCCTCGGCCTGGGACTCGAGCGCGAGGCCGAGGGCAAGGCCCTGCGCGCCTTCAGCAAGCTGCTGTGGGTGCAGAACGACTACATCGTTCGGCACTACGCGGCGGACGCCGTCACGGCCTAGAGCCGCTGGTGCGACGACGGCCGCCCTCGCGGGGGCCGTCTAGCCCAGGAAGCTGCGGGCGATCCGGTCGTAGGCCGCCACGGCGGCCTCGACCTGCGCCACCGCCACCCACTCGTCGGGGGCATGGCTCGCGGCACTCGTGCCGGGCCCCATGACGACGCCGGGCTTGTGCCGGACGTGGAAGAGATCCGACACGCCGCCGAAGCGCCGGGGCTCGTCCCCGGGGCTCGCGGCCATGGCGAGTTGCACGATGCGCTCGTCGAGCGGCGTCTTCACCGGGAGGAAGCGGTTGCTTCGCAGCCGCACCTCCCCCTCCACCGCCGCCTCGAGCATCGCGAGCATCTGCTGGTTGTCACAACCGGGCGCGGGACGGCCGTCGAGCTCGATCGTGCACTCGCCCGGCAGCACGTTCGGACGGGTCCCGCCCTGGATGACCGTGGCCTGCAGCGTGGCCGGGCCGAGCAGCTCGTCCTCCCCGCCGAGGTCGAGGCCCTGGATGGCCAGCACGTCGCGCGCGGCGATCTCGAGGGCGTTGACCCCTTCCCAGGGGCGCGAGGCGTGGCACTGCCGTCCCGTGGCCACGACCGAGGCGCGGAACAGCCCACGTTGGCCGGGGCACACGTGCAACTCGGTGGGCTCCCCCACGACGGAGGCGTCGAAGGCCGGCAACTCGTCGCCGCAGGCCTCGATGCCCTCCCCCCCGGTCTCCTCGTCGCACACGAGCGCCACGATCAACCGGCCGCGGAAGGCCGAGCGGTCGAGGTGCGCTGCGACCCAGGCCATGGCGGCCGCACTGGACTTCGCATCGTTGGCGCCGCGGCCGAAGATCTTGCCATCCTCGTGCGCGCCATCCCACGGCTCACGGCTCCAGCCCGGACCGACGGGTACGACGTCGATGTGCGTCAAGAGGAGCAGCCCCGGCCCTTCCGGGTTCTCGCCCTCGACAACGCCGAGCACGTTGCGGCCACTGGTCCAGGCATGCACGCCGTGATCATCCAGCCATCCGGCGACGAAGTCCCGGCAGGCCTCTTCCTCGCCCGAGACGGACGGGATGCGCACCATGGACTGCAGGAGTTCGATGACGCTCATGCGCTCGGGTCCTGCGTGATGAGCGTTCCCACGCCGCCGTCGGTGAAGAGTTCGAGCAGCAGTGCGCTCTCCTCGACGCCCGACAGGATCACGACCTGCCCCACGCCGTCCTCGAGCGCCTCGATCATCGTCGTCAGCTTGGGCACCATGCCGCCGGCCACGCTGCCGTCGGCGATGAGCGCGCGCGCTTCACGGACGGTCGCCCGCGAGATGAGGCTCTCCGGATCCTGCGCGTCGCGCAACAAGCCGCGCACGCCGGTCAACATGATCAGCTTCGAGGCGTTGAGATCCCGCGCGATGATCGACGCGACGGTGTCGGCATTGACGTTGAGCGCGTTGCCCTGGTCATCCCCCGCAAGCGAGGAGATCACCGGCACGTAGCCGTTCTCGCCCAGCAACGAGAGCAAGCTGGTATCCACCTCGGTGACGTCGCCCACGTGGCCGAAGTCCACGACCTCGGTCTCGCCCGTGACCTCGTCCGTCATGGCGGTCGGCGGACGACGCACCGCGGCGAGGATGTCGCCATCTACGCCCGAGAGCCCCACCGCGCGCACGCCGTGGCGCCGCAGCGACGCGAGGATGTCCACGTTGATCTGACCGGCGAACACCATCTTGGCCACGGCCAGCGTCTCGGCATCCGTCACGCGCCGGCCCTGGACCATGCGCGGCTGCAGGCCGAGCTTCTCGGAGAGGGAGGTCGCCTGGGGCCCGCCCCCGTGCACGAGGATGATGCGGATGTTCACGTGGGTCAGGAGCGAGAGGTCCTGGGCCAGGGAATCCAGGGCTTCGGCGCTGGCCGCGATCTCGCCCCCGAGCTTGATCACCATCGTCTGGCGCCGGTGACGTCGCAGGTAGGGCAGGGCTTCCTTGAGCAGCCGGATGTCCTTCATGCCGTCACCCCCATCGCGCGACACAGCGTCGCCTTCTGCACGTCGAGTCGTGCCGCCGCCTGGTCGATCACGACCGAGGCCGCGCTGTCGAGCACCTCGTCTGCCACGACGACGCCGCGTCGCACGGGCAGGCAGTGCATGAAAATGCCGCCATCCGTACGGGCCATCGCCGCGCCATCGACCGTCCAATCCGGGTGCGCTTGCACCGCGGCGGCGCCCGCAGCGGGATCGCCGTAGTGCGCACGGGCCCCCCACGACTTGGCGTAGACCACGCGCGCACCTTCGAGGGCCGCGGCGCGATCGTGGGTCACGGCCAGGGAGCCTCCCGCGGCCGCGGCGAGCCCCCGGGCCGCGGCCAACACCCCCTCGTCGAGTTCGAAGCCCGCCGGGTGGGCCACGACGACGTCGTGGCCCTCGTGGGCAAACGCCAGGGTGCCCGCGTGCGGTACGGCCAGCGGCAGCGGCTTGATGTGCGGCGCCCACGTCACGACGACCTTGCTGCGCTCGCCCACCCGGCGGCGCACGGTCAAGGCGTCGGCCAGCCCCTGATGGGGATGGTCCATGGCGGACTCGAGACTCAGTACCGGTACGCTGCTGGCCCGGGCCGCGGCGTGCAGCACCTCGTCGCGCGCATCGGCGCGGGCATCCAGCATGCCGGCAAAGGCGCGCAGGCCCAGCGCATCGACCATGCGAGCCAGGACGGCGAAGCCTTCCTTGACGTGCTCGGCATGCGCGCCGTCCATGACGACCCCGTCGCGGTACTCGAGGCTCCAGAGTCCGCCGCCCACGTTCAGGGTCACGGCGTGAGCCCCGAGGTCCAGCGCCGCGATGTCGAACGCCGTACGGGTGCGCAGGGACGGGTTGAAGAACACCGAACCGAAGCGCTTGCCTGCCAGCAGGGGCTGCCGCCCCGCCGGCCCGGAGAGCCGTTCGGCCTGCTCGAGCAGGGCGTTCCACGCAGGGCGGTCCAGGTCACGCAGGCTCAAGAGATGGGACGGCGACGTGGACACGCCCCACGTTCTACCGGGCTGCGGCCTCGAGTGCCCTGTCCAGCGCGGGCAGCCATTCTCGCGCTTCGTCCTCTGTCAGGGTCAGCGGGGGCAGAAGCCGGATCTGGTGGGGGTTGCCCCCGGCGCCGCCGCACAGCACGCCCTCGTCGACGAGCGCCCGGACCACGGGCTTCGCCGGACGGTCGAGGTCGAAGCCGAACAACAGGCCACGGCCACGCACGGCGGTCACCGCGGGATGCGGGGCGAGCGCCTCGGCCAGCACGGCCCCGACGCGGGCGGCGTTGGCCGGCAGCCCCTCGTCGAGCAGGCAGCGGGCGGTGGCCGCGATGGCCGCCGAGGCCAGGGGACCGCCCCCGAAGGTCGTCCCCTGCTCGCCCGGCTGCACCTGGGCCGCCAGGTCCTCGCGCACGAAGCACACCCCGGCGGGGAACCCGCTGGCAATGCCCTTGGCGCCGGTGATGAGATCCGGCCGCACGTCGACATGCTCGCCGAACCACATCGTGCCCGTCCGGCCGAAGCCCGTCTGCACCTCGTCGAAGAGGAGCAACGTGCCGTGTTCGTCGCACAAGCGGCGCAACGCCTGGAAGTACTCCGGCTCCGCGACCTGGATGCCCCCCATGGACGGAATCGGCTCGAGGATGACGGCCGCGACGTCGTCGCCCAGGGCCGCACCGAGGGCCTCGATGTCGCCATAGGGCACGTAGGTATGGGCCGTGGGAATCGGATAGGCGGGATCCCGATAGCCCCGGATGCCCGTCGCCCCGAGCGCCCCGAGGGTCCGGCCGTGGAACCCCTCCTGCATGGAGACCACGCGCATGCGCCCGGTGTGCTTGCGCGCGAGCTTGAGCGCCGTCTCGTTGGCCTCCGCCCCCGAGTTGCAGAGGAACGCCGAGCGCAGCCCTGCGGGGGCGAGTTCGGCCAGGGCCTCGACGGCGGCTGCGCGCACGTCGTTGTAGACCACGTTGCTGAAGAACAGCAGCCGTCCGGCCTGGGCACGGATCGCCTCCACCACGCGCGGGTGGCAATGGCCCGTCAACGCGACGGCGTGCCCGCCGTAGAGATCGAGGTAGCGCTTGCCGTCGGCATCCCAGACGTAGGAGCCCCTGCCGCGGACGAGGGCGATCGGGAGCTTCGCGTAGGTGGGAACCTGGCGCGCATCCTCGATGGCGCGGATGGCCTCGGTCGAGGCCGGCAGGGTTCCGAGGGCATGCTCGAGCGCGGCGCGGTCGGCGTCGCCCTGCGGCGCGCTCACAGCCCTGCCCCCGGCCGATCGAGGCCCGCGGTCTCAGCGAGCCCGCACATGAGATTCATGTTCTGGATCGCAGAGCCCGCCATGCCCTTGCCGAGGTTGTCGATGGCCACGGTCACGACGGCGACGCCATCGCCGGGCGTGACGCAGACGTCAGCCATGTTCGTGCCCACGACCGCACGCAGCTCCGGCGGCTGCGCCCGCAGGCGCACGAACGGCTCGTCCGCGTACACGGACTCGAAGGCCGCGGTCACGGCCTCGGCCGAAGCCGCGCCGACCGGGACGATCGCGGTCACGTGGATGCCGCGCGCGAATGGTGCGGAGTGCGGCACGAAGTCCACGCGGGTCTCCCCGCCCACGGCGCGCAGGACCTCGGGGAGGTGCTGGTGCACGAGCGGGCGGTAGGCCTTGAAGTTCGAGAAGCGCTCGGGATGGTGGGTGCCCGGCTTCGGGTTGGCGCCCGAGCCGGATGACCCCGTCACGCTCGCGACGGCCACGCGCCCGGCAATCAGCCCGGCACGGGCCAGCGGCCAGAGCGCCACGATCGAGGCCGCGGCGTGGCACCCCGGGTTCGCCACGAAGCGCGCGCCGCGCACGGCCTCGCGCTGGCCACACTCGGGCAGGCCGTACTCCGAGGCGGACAGCAACTCGGGGTGCGGGTGCGTGTAGGCGTACCAGGTCTCGTAGGCGCTGGCGTCGGGCATGCGGAAGTCGCCCGACAGATCGATGATCTTCGCGTCCGGCGCGCCGGCATGCACGGCCGGCAGCTCCGAGGCGGCCACGCCGTGCGGCTTGGCGAAGAACACGACGTCGCTCGCGCGTGCGAGGGCGAGGCGCACGTCCTCGTCCTCCTTCGTGAAGGACAGGTCCGTGTAGCCCGCGAGGTGCGGATGCAACTCGGCGACCGGGCCTTCGCGGCTCCGACTGGTCAGCGCGATGACCTCGACCCCGGGGTGCCCGATCAGCAACCGGAGGAGTTCCATCCCCCCGTAGCCCGTGCCCCCCAGGATCGTGGCGCGCAGCATGCGAACGCCCTAGGCGCCGGCCAGGGACTGGACGTCCTGGATGCCGCTGGCCACGCCGGCGGCCGAAGCGTGCAGGCCGGCCATCTCGGCGTCGTCCAACTCGAGCTCGACGATCTTGCTGATGCCGTTCTTGCCGAGGTGCACCGGCACGCCGCAGTACATGCCTTCGAGGCCGTACTGGCCGCTGAGGTATGCGCTCGCGGGCAGCAGGCGGTTGCTGTCGTTCAGCACGGCCTCGGTCATCAGCGCGGCCGCAGCACCCGGCGCGTAGTACGCGCTGCCGGTGCCGAGCAGCTTGACGATCTCGGCGCCGCCGTTGCGGGTGCGGTCGCTGAGCGAGGTGATGCGGTCGGCCGGCATGAGCTCGGTGATCGAGACGCCGTTCACGGTGCTGAAGCGGGGCAGCGGCACCATGGAGTCGCCGTGGCCACCGAGAACCATCGCCTTGACGTCCTTCGGCGAGCAGCCGAGCTCCATCGCGATGAAGGTCGAGAAGCGGGCGGAGTCCAGGACGCCGGCCATGCCGATCACGCGCGAGGCATCGAAGCCCGTCGCCTGCTGGACCACCCACGTCATGACGTCGAGGGGGTTCGTCACCGTGATGACGATGGCGTCGGGCGCGTGCTTCTTGATGGCCTCGCCGGACGCGTTCGCGATGTCGGCGTTCTTCTTCAGCAGGTCCATGCGGTCCATGCCGGGCTTGCGGGGGAAGCCGGCCGTCACGACGACGACCTCGCTGCCCTCGATGATCGACACGTCGTGCGAGCCGGTCACGCGGCCGTCGAAGCCGAAGATCGGCCCGACCTGGCTCATGTCCAGGGCCTTGCCGGCGGGAACGCCCTCGAGGATGTCGTAGACCGCGACGTCTGCCGCGCCGCGCGACGCGAGCTGGTAGGCGCACGTCGCGCCCACATTGCCTCCACCGATGATGCCGACCTTGCGCATGGGATCTCCTTGGGCGCCGTCTGCCGGCGCTGGCAGGGAGGATAGGCCTTCCCGCGATCCGCCCCAAGGGGTGACGCACCCATCGGGTGCGTCACGGGCTCAGCGGCCCTTCTTGCCCTTGCGCGCACCACCCCGAGCGGGGTTCGTCTCGCGGAACAGGCGCTGCCAGAGGGCCTCGTCCCGCTGGTAGCGGTCCTGGGAGGCCCGGAAGTCGGCGAGCGCCACGTCCAGCAGCTTCTTCACCTCGGGCTGGTCGAGATCGTCGCGGCCCATGAGGCCCACCAGCCGGCGGCTGGCGTCGTTGAGATCCCGCATGGCCCGCATGTAGCTCAGCGCCGCCGCCCGCAGGTTCTCGAAGGCGATCTCGTCTTCCTCGGGCTTGTTCAGCAGCTTCCAGGGATGGGCGCGCACATCCTCGGAGGTGTCCTGGAGATTGCGCGAGGTGTCGATGAGGTTGCGCATGAGGGCCCCGAGATCCACCCCCAGTTCCTCCATCATCTGGCGCGCCTTGGGGCCGATGCCCGCGAACTCGCCCGTGACGTCGGCGGCGTTGCGCGCGGCGGTCTTGAGGTCGCCCAGGATCTCGCGCACGGGGCCGCGCGCGTCGCTCAGGATCCCGTCGAGGTTGGCCAAGGCACTCTTGAACGACACCATGGCCTCGGCGATGTCGCCGTCCACGCGCTCGAGGGTCGTCACGGCCTGGCTGGCGAGCTTCTTGATGTCGGCGGAGGCCTCCTCGAGGTTGCCGCCGATGGTGCCCACGCGCGCCTCGATCTGCTCGAGGCTGCGCCGGAGGCTGGCAAGCGCCGCACGGGCATCGCGATCCATCT
>JARGNS010000153.1:5546-8014 GCA_029213105.1 Planctomycetota bacterium | reverse complement strand
GCGAGCGTTGGCGTAGGCCGCCATGGTGCCCGTGCCCAGACCGACCACGCCGATGCGGAACGAGCGTCCCTTCGTCCAGCGCGCGGGATGGAACCGTACTGCCAGCCCGGCGCCGCTCTCCGGCCCGTAGTACGACGTGGGCCAGCCGGCGCGCTTCTTCAGCTGGAAGCCATGCATGATCCGGCCGTGGCGGAGCGTCCAGTCCCAGTCGCTGCTGTTGGCGTAGTACTCCTTGATGGCAAGCGTGCCGTAGAAGTTGCGCCCGCGCGCGATCACGGTCGCGTCCGGATCGCGCATGACCCAGCCGCAGACCGTGATCAGGGCGACCAGGCCGAGCCCCCCCACGATGCTGCCGGCCACGATGGCATTGACCCGCAGCCCCCCCCACCAGACGGCGAAGGATGGCCCGCGTAGGTACCGCCACGCCTCGGCCAGCAGGGGCACGACGAGGGCCGGCAGCCAGAGCCAGTAGCGCTTGCCCTCGAACCACGCCGTGGCGGCGTCCTTCTTCCGCTGACCCGCGCCCGCCGTCCAGGTCTCGGGGTCGATCAACTCCGTCGTCACGTACAAGACCGCGAGAAGCACCGCGCAGCCCGCCAGGGCGCGCAGGCCCTGTCGCAGCCAGGAGGAGGGCGCGGACGGCCCCTCGGCGCCGAGGTTGCGGATCACGGCGAGCAGCACGACCCCGTAGGTCGCGGCGAGCAGGATCGGGAACTCGTAGAAGTCCTGGAACACGCTGTGGGCCACCAGGGCCACGAGCAGCCCGCCGGTCGCGCCGCCGATCGAGACGATCAAGAAGAAGAACGTCAGATGCTTCGGCGCCGGCTTGCTGCGCGAGAGTTCCCCGTGGCAGCACATGCACGCCACGAACAGCGCGACGCCGTAGCCGACGATCTGCGCGGCGATGTCCGCGTCGACGCCTTCGGCCAGGAGGCTGTACGCACGCCACAGCACCAGGGGCAGCAGGCCGAGGAACAGCGGCCGCGCATACCAACGGGCATGGTCGAACGTGAGGATGAAGCTCAGCAGGTAGAGCGCCAGCGGTGCGATCCAGAGGAAGGGCACGACCGCGATGTCCAGGCACATCTGGTTCGTCGTCGCGAGCAGCATGGCCGAGCCCGTCGCCGACAGGAGGAACCAGAGCACGACAGTGCCGAGCCTCGGCGCCGCCGGCGCCACCGTGGCCGTAGCCGCCGCGCCGGTGGCCTCCGCCACGGCGACCCCGGAGGCGCCCGAAGCGTGCATCCGTCCGCGGTGCAGCGTCCAGGCGCACGCCGCACCGAGCAGGGCGAACACGCCGAAGCCGACCGACCAGACGAAGGTCTGCTGCTGGAGGCCCCAGGCGCGCTCCACGTAGATGGGGTAGGAGAGGAGGGCGAGCAGCGAGCCGACGTTGCTCAGCGCATAGAGGCGGTACGGGGAGCGCCCCGGATGCAGGCGCGCAAACCACCCCTGCAGCAGCGGGCCGGTGGCCGAGAGCAGCAGGTAGGGCGCGCCTACGCTGGCGGCCAGCACCAACAGGATGGCCCCCACCGGGGCATCGCTCCCATCCGGGACGAGGCCCTCCGACGGCGTGATCGGCAGGGCGAGCAACGCGAGCCCCAGCAGCACCGCATGCAGGATCGCCTGGCGCTTGGGGGGCAGGCGGCTCACCAGGAAGTGCGCGTACGCGTACCCCCCGAGCAGGAGCACCTGGAAGAACAGCATGCAGGTCGTCCACACACCGGGCGTGGATCCGAACCACGGGAGGATGTACTTCCCGACGACCGGCTGCACCTGGAAGAGCAGGAACGCGCTCAGGAAGACCGTCAGGCAGTAGAGGAGGATCCGTCCCATCGGCAGGACTCTACGCGCAGATGCCGGTCGGCCGCTCGTGCAATGCGCCCGCCCCCCTCGGCGGACGACGGCATCAGGAGCCCGCCGCCGTGAGGGCCCGCAAGGCCAGCGCCGTGGCGATCAGCGGGTCGTCCTCCTTCATGAGGTTCGACTCGTTGGCGAAGTGGCCGTCGGCGGCCTGCAGCCCGGCGAGGGTACGCACCAGGTCCCGGCGCCAATCCTGCCCCGCCGGCGCCGTGCGCACGCCCAGGCGCGCGAAGACCTCCGCGCTGGCGGCACGGTAGTAGAAGACCGTCGCGTCGGACCACCCGCTGAGGGCCAGCTGGGTCGGGCCGGGGGTGCGGTCCACGCGGTGGTTCGCCACGAGCGGCGCCAGCGCCCCGCGGATCTTGGCGTGGTCGCGCGCCACGCCCGCGGCCAAGAGGGCCAGCACGCCATCGGCGTTCGTGGTGCCGTACGGCTCGAACCCGCCGCCGGCACGCGGGCCGGCCTTGTTCTTCTCGGGCAGCACGGTGGTGAAGAAGAACCCCAGGGTCGCGGTGGGATCCTCCCCCTTCACCCGCAGGCGCTCGAGGAAGTGGCGCGCGGCCCGGCGGCACGCGCGCACCTCCGGTCGCCGGTCGCTCAGCGGT
>JARGNS010000153.1:0-5536 GCA_029213105.1 Planctomycetota bacterium | reverse complement strand
GCACCGCCCATGCCCCACGCGCCATAGGCCGCGTCGGGCGGGGTCCAGCCATTGGCCTCGGCAAGTTGCTGGCCCAGCAGCCAACGTCCCATGCGCGTCCGCAGGGCCGCGTCGGGCCCCGCGTCACGTGCGCTGCTGCGGCCCAGGGCGCGAATGGCCAGCGCCGTCGCGTAGCACGGGTAGTCCGACGTCGCGGGGTCGGCGAGTCCCAGGGCTCCGTCGGCGTCGACGTGCGCGCGCAGGAACCGCAGCCCGCGTTCCACGCCGCCGGCGGGGCGCCGCGCACGGCCCTCGGGCACCGCCAGCAGCGCGTGCAGGACAAGCGCTGTCAGGGACTGCCCGGACGACAACAACCCGTACGTCTCGCTATGCCAGCCGCCGTCCTCGCCCTGTTGCTCCCAGAGCCACGCGGCAGCCCGTGCCGCCACGACGTCGGCCGAGGACTCGCGGGCTGGTCGATCTCCGCACGCGCACGGCACAATTGACAGTGCCAGCGCGAGCAGCGCGAATGCGACGCGCCGCAGCATGCGGACTAGCGGGCCCGGCGCGGCACCTGCCGCTCGGCGGTCAGCGTCAGGACCGCGAGACCCGTGACGGCGGTGCGCCCGGTGATGCAGTGATGGCCCGACCAGGATCCGTCGCGGTTCTGCAGCTTGGCCATGCGGCCCTGCAGGCCCGCAAGCCAGCGCGTCGAGTCCTGCGAGCCGAGGCGCGCCATGCCCACGGCGATGTTGACGTAGGAGATGAACTCCTCGCCCCCCATCGAGCCGAAGCCCTTCATGACCCGCGGCTCACTGACCTTGCTCTCGATCTGCTTGAGTTCCTTGCGGAAGCGCGTGCGCGTGGCCGCCGTGCGGGAGAGCTGCTCGAAGCCCTGCGAGAGGCTGTAGAGCACGATGCCGGCTCCTCCCACGCTGATCGGACCGAGGTCCGCGCCCCCGGAACCACCGCTCGGGGTGATCACCGGCGGCCGGCCGCCCCGGCGCGTGCGCTTGGGGGGTGTCGGCTTGCCGCGCGCGGTGCGCGCCTGCTCCTTCAGTTGACGCACGGTGAAGCGCTCGACCTTGGCGAGCACCTGCTCGTCGATGGCGAAGCCACGCGCCTTGGCGATGTGCAGGGCCTGGGACGCGTAGGCCGTGCTGTGGATCGGCGCCCACCCCTGGGCGCCGTTCCAGCTGCCGTCCTTGTCCTGGTGCTTCTGGATGCGTGCGAGCATGTCCTCGAGCGCCTTGTGCACGCGTGCATTGGCGGCCTTGGCGGGCATGCGCCCGTCGACCTCGAGCAGCACGCGCGTGGCGAGGAACGTGTCGGCATGGCGCCCGATCTTGCCCTGCAGCTGCGTGCCCTCGCGCATGGTCACCGCCAGGCCGGACTTCGGCGCCCGGTCGTACTCGCTGAGGATGTACGAGACGGCGCGCACGAGCGGGCCCTGGAACGTGCCCGTATTGGGGCGGCTGCCCGTGGCGATGATGGCCAGGGCCGCGAGGCTGGTGTTGCCGACATCGGACTTGGTCGAACCGGAGTGCGGCGCGGCGGGCTGGCCGCGCTTGCGCCCCTTGCCGGCGCGCGTGGCGGCCGCGCCCTCCTGGCCCCAGCCGCCATCGGCGTTCTGGTTGAGGACGAGCCACTTGATGCCACGCTGCGCCGCAGCCGGCAGCGGCACGCGGGACCAGGCCTCGGGCGCCACCGACGTGGACCCGGCCTTGGGCTTTGCGGCCGGGCTGTCCTCCGCCTCGGCGCGGCCGAAGGTGCCGCCCAGCAGCAGGCACCCCAGGAGGGCGAGGGCCAGCACCCCGGCGGCACGAGGCACGGGAGCAGGAGACGGTTGCCGCATGGTCGAGTCCTCCGAGGCCACAAGCGCTACCCTACCCAACGCCTGCCAGGAGGCCGTGGCGCCCGCGCTCTGCCCACCGCGCAGAACGACCGGGACGAACGCCCCTCGATCGTACGCGCAGCCGCCCCGGAGGGGGCTTCAGGAAGCCGCAAGGCCCGCGATCCGCACCCGCGACCGCTGCCCCCCGGCCGGGTTCCATGCCTCGGTGCGCCAACGGGTCCTGCCCCGCGGCGCGCCGCGCCCCCCCACCCCCAGGAGGTCCCCCTGAAGTCCCTGTTCTCCACCGCCGCCGTACTCGCCCTCGCACTCGTCTTTGCCACACCGGCCCTCGCCGAAGGCGACGGCGAGAAGAGCGGCAAGGGCGGCTGCAAGAAGCGCGGCCAGGCTTTCGCGAAGTTCGACACCGACAAGAGCGGCACGCTCACCAGCGACGAGGTGCCCGCCAAGCTCTGGACGCGCCTGAGCAAGGCCGACGCCGATGGCGATGGCGCGGTCTCGAAGGCCGAGGCTCGCAAGGCCGGCAAGAAGCGCGGCAAGCGCGGTCGCAAGGGCGGCAAGCGCGGCCGCAAGGGCGGCAAGGGCAGCCAAGGCGGCAGCAGCGACGCCTAGCCGGCCCACGATGGCGTGGCGTGCGGCCCGAGCGGGTCGCATGCCACGCCGTCCTTCGCGATGCGCACCCGCGCGGGCCCTGCCCCGCACGCCGGGTCCGCGGCATCGAGGCGCGCACGACGGTCGAGAACAACGCGGCCGAATCGAGTCTTCGCGCGCCGAACTTCAGGCATGCGCAACGTGCGCGTCAGGGTGCCGCAACACGTGTTGCGCACGCCTTGCTCCTTGCGCACGTACCGCATTCCCCCGCATGCACTCCACGTTGTCATGGCTGGGCCGTCACGGCGACGGTCAGACAAGGAGTTCGCCATGCAACGCAACCAAGGAGATCACAACCATCTACGACGACGCAGCCAAGGCGTCGTGCTCGTGTTCGGCATGCTGCTGGCCGCCTGCGGTGGCGGTGGAGGCACGACGCCGCTTGACGTCGTGGACACCGGTCCGGGTGGTGACGGCACGGGCGATGGCAGTGCCGTCGTCCTGGCCGTCCAGCCGAGCACGGTCCAGGCCAACTTCAACACAGCGGTCACGATCGACGGCGCAGGCTTCGTCGCGCCGGCCACGGTCGAGTTCCTCGATGAGCAGGGCCGCGTCCTCGGCACGGCCCGCGGGGCCACCGTCGAGAACGACGGTCGACGCGTGCGCACGGAGTCGCCGATCCTGCCTGGCATCGAAGGCACCGTCCCCGTGCGCGTCCGCGTGCGCGGTGGCGACGGCGGCCGGGCCGAGGCCGAGGACATGATCGACATGACGTGCCCGCTCGCGGAGGTCCGCTCGATCGACGGCTCGGGCAACAACACCGACGACGCCACCATCGGCCAGGCCGGCACCGCCCTGCGCGCGGATGTGCAGGCCGAGTACGGCGATGGCATCGCCAGTCCCAACGGCGAGGCGCGTGACTCCGCGCGTGCCATCAGCAACGCGATGTGTGCCCAGGAGGCTTCCATCCTCAACCGACGCGGCGTCACGGACATGTTCTGGCTGTGGGGCCAGTTCCTCGACCACGACATCGACCTCACCCCCGAGGCCGAGCCGGCCGAGTCGTTCCCCATCGAGATTCCCCAAGGGGACGTGTGGTTCGACCCCGAGGGCACAGGCCTCTTCACCCTGTCCCTGCACCGCAGCACCTGGCTCGCCGACACGGGAACCAGCAGCGCGAACCCGCGCCGCCAGAGCAACGAGATCACCTCGTGGATCGACGCCAGCAACGTCTACGGCTCCGATGCCGTGCGCGCAGCGGCCCTGCGCACGAACGACGGCACCGGGCGCATGCGGCTCCAGGAGAACGGCCTGCTGCCGCTCAACACCGCGGGGCTGCCCAACGCCCCCAGCGGCGACATCCCCAGCCTGTTCCTGGCCGGGGACGTCCGCGCCAACGAACAGCTCGGCCTGACGGCGATGCATACCCTCTGGGTGCGTGAGCACAACCGCATTGCGGACGACCTGCGCGGACGCAACGACCACCTGACCGGCGAGCAGCTCTATCAGGCGGCCCGCAGCCGCGTCAGTGCCGAGATGCAGGTCATCACCGTGCGTGAGTTCCTGCCGCTCCTCCTCGGGGACCGTCCCCTGGGTGCGTACACCGGCTACGACGCGACGGTCGACGGTTCGGTCGGCGTGCTGTTCTCGACCGCGGCGTACCGCTTCGGACACAGCATGGTCTCCGACACCCTGCTGCGCATCGACGCGGACGGCGAGGAGATCGCCGCGGGGCATCTCGCCTTGCGGGACGCGTTCTTCCAGCCCGAGCGCCTGGCGACCGAGGGTGGCATCGGCCCGGTGCTGCGAGGCTTCGCGGCCAAGACGGCCCAGGAGCTCGATCCCAAGATCGTGGACGACCTGCGCAACTTCCTGTTCGGCCCGCCCGGCGCCGGAGGCCTGGATCTCGCCGCCCTGAACATCCAGCGCGGACGAGACCACGGGCTGCCGAGCTACAACGCCTGTCGTGTGGCCTTCGGGCTTCCCGCGGTCACGCGCGTCGAGGAGGTGAGCTCCGACGAGGAGTACGTGGCACGCCTGGAGGCAGCCTTCGACGACCTCGAGGACATGGACATCTGGGTCTGCGCCCTCTGCGAGGATCGCGTACCCGGCGCCATGGTGGGACCGCTCCTGCACCGTGTGCTCCGCGAGCAGTTCCGACGCCTGCGCGACGGTGACCGCTTCTGGTACGAGAACGTCTACGCCGGTGACGCCCTACGCGAGATCGAGCAGACGACCCTCGCGGACGTGATCCGGCGCAACAGCGAGGTCGGCACCGAATTGCCCGACCGCGTCATGACGGGCGGCGATGGCGGCCGCGGCGGGCGCCCGGCGCCGAGCCCGCTGACCGCCCTGCAGATCGACGCCCTGCAAGCCGGCGCCCTCGTGCGCTAGTCCCCACCCACCGAGTTCCCCCAACGCCGGGTCGGTCCCTTGACCCGTCTGACCCAGGCCACGTCCCGCTCCAGCCCGGCCATGGACAGACTGGACCGACCCGGCACCTTTCTCGCCTTCGCCTGCCCCTACTTCGTGTCGTGCTCGATCCAGAGCCCGCGAAACGGGTGCAGGCCTTGCACGTTGTGGACGCCGGGTACCTCTGGCGCGGCGCCGACCGCCCGCGTGCGGAAGCCGCGCACATGCGGCTGCACGAGGTCCCCCAGGCGGTACCAGAAGAGCGGCACGCAGGGCACACCCTCGGTGAGCAGCATCTGCTCCGCCGTCCGCAGCAAAGCCAAGCGCTCGGCGGGCGTCACCGCCCCCCGCGCCCGGGCCAACAGGTCGTCGTAGGGCGCGTGCGACCACGCGCTCACGTTCTCCTGGCGGCCGGTCTCGAACAGGGCGAGGAAGCCCGAGGGGTCCGGCAGGTCACCGACCCAACCGGCACGGGCGACGGCGAAGTCGCCCCCGTCGCGGCGGGCCTTGTAGGCCTCCCACCCCAGCGGGCGTAGCCGCACGCGCACCCCCAGATGCGTGCGCCACTGCGCCGCCACGAACGTCGCGATCGCGCGGTGGGTCTCGCTGACGTTGTAGACGAGGACCAGCTCGGGCAGCGTCGCCCCGCCGCCGGGCACGGCCGCGGCGAGTGCGGCGCGCGCGGCCTGGGGGTCGAACCCG
>JARGNS010000152.1 GCA_029213105.1 Planctomycetota bacterium | reverse complement strand
CGGTCCATCCCGTCGCGCTCGTCGCGCCCGGGCCGGCGACGGATGTAGGGCGGCAAGGGCATGCGCCCATGGCGAGCCATCAGGTCCGCGACCGGTTCGGACTCCCCCACCACGATCCAGCGCCCCTGGCCCTCGGCGGCGTGCAGGAGGAGCCCCTCGGCCCCCATCAGCTCCAGGCGCTCGCCGACGTCGGGCGAGCCGCCCGAGCGGACCAGCGCGCGCCAGGCGCCCGCGGGCGCCGCGACGGGCTCCAACAGGAAGATCTCCACACGCCCCCCTGTGTCGGAGCGGAAGCCGTGCAGCCGGGCCGGGAGGACCCGGGTCTCGTTGACGACCAGCAGGTCCCCCGCGCGCAGCAGCTCGGGCAGATCGCGGATGCCGCGGTGGTCCACGGCGCCGCTCGCGCGATCGAGCGTCATCATCCGCGCGCCGTCGCGCTCCAGGGGCGGCTCCTGGGCGATGAGATCGTCGGGCAGGTCGAAGTCGAGTTCCTCGATGCGCATCGCGGCCTAGTCCTCGCGCCGCTCGATGCGCACCCCACCGTCGACGATCTCGACACGCAGGTCGCACGTCTCGAGGGTCGAGAGGCGGTGCGCGATCATGAAGGTCGTACGCCCGTCCATGAGTCGCTCCAGCGCCCCCATGACCAGTTGCTCCGTGCCCGTATCCAGCGCACTGGTGGGCTCATCGAGAATGAGGAGCGGCGCGTCGCGCAGGAAGGCGCGCGCCAGGGCAACACGCTGACGCTCGCCCCCGGAGAGCCCGGCGCCGCGCTCCCCTACCACCGTCTCGTAGCCATCGGCCAGGCCCAGGATGAAGTCGTGGGCCGCCGCGTCCTTGGCGGCCTGCTCGATCTCCGCCTGGGTGGCGTCGGGCCGGCCGTAGGCGATGTTCTCGCGGATGCTCGTCGAGAAGAGCACGGACTCCTGCAACACGATCGAGTACTGGCCACGCAGATCGGCGAGGCGCAGTTCGCGCAGATCGCGCCCGTCGAGCCGCACCGTGCCGCCCTGGGGGTCGTAGAAGCGCGGCAGCAGGCTCAGCAAGGTGCTCTTGCCCGAGCCCGTCTTGCCGGCGATGCCCACGCGCGCCCCGACGGGGACCTCGAGGCTCACGCCGCGCAGGATCGGCTTGCTCGGGTCGTAGCCGAACGTCACGTTCTCGAACGTGATCGCGCCCTCGGCCCGCTCGAGCGGCAGGGCGTCCTCACGCTCCCGCACCTCCGACTGTTCGTCGAGGATGCTGAACACCCGCGACGCACTGGCCAAGGCGCTCTGCACGTCGGCGAGACGCGTCCCGAGATCACGCAGGGGCGTGAACATCTGCGACAGGTAGGCAATGACGAGCAGCAGCTCGCCGAGCGTGATGATCCCCTGCTGCACGTGGCGGGCGCCGAGGTACAGGATGAGGGCCGCCCCGACGCCCGTCGCCAGGCCCACCCACAGGTCGAACGTGGCGTGGGCGCGAACGGCGGCGAGGGTGGCGCGCAGGTTCGAGCGCGCATGGGTTCGATAGCGCTCGCCTTCGCGCGCTTCCTGGCCGAAGGCCTTGACCACCCGCACGGCGCCCAGGGACTCCTGCACGACGGACAGGGCGCTGCACTCGCTCTCGCGCGCCTCCTTCCAACGCTGGCGCAGACGCTTGCGATACAGCTCGGTCAGCCCGAAGACCACCGGCCCGATGGAGAGCGCCACGACCGCGAGGACCCAGTCGATGTAGGCGGTGACGAGCACGAGCACGATCACCGTCACGAGCGAGGTGGCGAAGGGGACCACGCCGTAGACCGAGACCGAGCGGATCGAGGCGGCATCCACCTGCAGGCGGTGCATGGCGTCTGCGGTGCCTTGCTTGTGGTGGAAGCCCAGCGACAAGCGCTGCATGTGATCGAAGAGGCGCGCACGGAACCGCAGCAGCAGCTTCTCCCCGATCCACGTCTTGTAGATCCACAGGAAGAGGTCCGCGATCTGGATGAGTACGGCGATCACGACGATCGACCCCACGGCGGCGATCAGCAGGCTGTTCTGGGGATCGTCAGCCCAGGCGTCGGGTACGAGCGCGGCCAGACCCGGCTCGAGCGGCTTGCCTCCCAGCACGGCATCCACGATGACCTTGATGGGCAGCGGCAACAGCAGGGCGAATGGCGCGCTGGCGAGGCCGAGGAAGAACAGGCCCACGAGATGGCCGTGGAAGCCCGCCGCCTCCGTCCAGAGGCGCCGGTAGAGGCCGCTGTCCTTGTAGGTCCGCTCTGCCATGAGCGAGAGCCTACGCGAGAGGCTCGCGAAGCGCGCCGATCGGGCGGGTGGCAGCCCCGGGAACGGGCTCGGCCTGGTCGGGCAGGATCCGGGGGCGGTCGGGTATCCTCCCCGCCGAAGGAGGTGCTCCGTGACACGCACGGCGCTCAGCAACCACGTGGCCGGCATCCTGCTCGCGGGCGGGAGCGGGACACGCATGCGTCCGCTCACACGGCACCGCAACAAGCACCTCCTGCCGGTGCACATGCGCCCCATGATCGACTACGCCCTCGGCACCCTGCTCGGCGCCGGCCTGAGCGACCTTCTCGTCGTGACGGGGCGGCAGCACATGGGACAGGTCGTGGATGTCCTCGGCTCGGGCAGCGAGTACGGCGACGGGGTCGAGTTCACCTACCGCGTCCAGGACGAGGCACGCGGCATCGCCGACGCGCTGGCGCTTGCCCGCCCGTTCGCGGCCGGCCGACGGCTGGCCGTGATGCTGGCCGACAACGTGCTCGACGATGACACGCCGCGCGAGGCGATCGCCGCGTTCGCACGGGCCGAGCCTCCCCGCGCGGTCAGCTTCCTGGCCGAGGTCGACGACCCGAGCGCCTACGGCGTCGCACGCCTCGAGGACGGCCGCATCGTCGAGATCCAGGAGAAGCCCGCGGTGCCGCCCTCCAAGCTGGCCGTGACGGGGCTCTACCTCTATCCGCAGGACGCCTTCGAGTTGATCGAGACGCTCGTGCCCTCCCAGCGCGGGGAGCTCGAGGTCAGCGACCTGAACAACGCCTACGCCCGCGCCGGCCGCCTGGATCATCACCTCGTGACGAACTGGTTCGACGCCGGCGAACCCGAGCCGTGGGCACGCACCTGCCGCTACGTCCAGGATCACCCCGCCCACTTCGGGGACGGTCGCTTCCGACTGCATGAAGAGGCCTAGCGTGGAAGGCCCGACCCTCGTATTCGGCGCCGGCTGGCTCGGTACGCAGTGGGCCCGGCGCCTGGGTGCCACGCTCCGCAAGACGGACATTGCCGATGCCGAGGCCGTGCGCTGCGAACTCGACGCCGTGGCGCCCACCCGCGTCATCAACGCCGCCGGAGCCACCGGGAGTCCGAACGTGGACGCCCTCGAGGGCAACCCCGCCAAGGCCTACCGGAGCAACGTAGCCGGTCCCATCGCGCTCGCCACGGCGTGCCGGGAACGCGGCCTCCATCTGACGCACCTGGGCAGCGGCTGCATATACCAGGGCGACGCCGAAGGCCGGGGCTACGCGGAGGAGGATCCGCCGAACTTCGCCGGCAGCCTCTACTCGCGGACCAAGGCCATGGGCGAGGCCGCGCTGGTCGACTTCGACGTGCTGCAGCTACGCGTCCGCATGCCGCTCGCCGCCGAGCCGGGCCCCCGCAACCTGCTGACCAAGCTGCTCACCTTCGAGCGTGTGGTGAGCGTCCCGAACTCCGTGACGATCCTGGAGGACTTCTGGCCGTCGGCCGAGGCGCTGATCGAGCGCGGCGCGACGGGCATCTGGAACATGGTCAACGACGGCGTGGAGCGCCATGACGAGCTGCTGGCCCTCTGGCGCAGCCTCGTCGACCCGGACCATGCGTTCGAGGTCGTCAGCCCGGCGGAGCTCGCCCGGGACCTGGTGGCCGAGCGTTCGAACTGCATCCTCTCGACCGACAAGCTGAAAGCCGCGGGCCTGGCCCTGCCCCATGTCGAGGAGTCGCTGCCGCGCCTCGTCAAGGCTTACGCGGCGAACCTGGGAGCCTGATCCGTGGAGATCATCCTCGGCCTCTGCGCCCTCGCCGTCGCGGCGCTCACGCTCTACTCCGGTTTCGGCCTCGGCACGCTGCTCCTGCCCGTGCTGGCGCTCTTCTATCCGCCGCACATCGCGGTCGCGGCCACGGCGGTGGTGCACTTCCTCAACAACCTGCTGAAGCTGGTGCTGATGCGCAAGCACGTCGACCGCAGCGTGCTGCTGCGCTTCGCGCTGCCGGCCATCCCCGCGGCGTTCCTCGGCGCGTGGCTCTTGAGCACGATGGCCCGCGCCGCGCCGCTCGCCACCTACGAGCTGGGCGGCAAGACGTTCGCTCTCTCCACGCTGGGCCTCACCGTGGGCCTGCTCGTGGTGCTGTTCGCGGTGCTCGAGCTCACGGGCGCGATGAAGAGGGTCGCCTTCCCGCCCCGGCTGCTGCCCCTCGGCGGAGCTCTCTCGGGCTTCTTCGGCGGCCTGTCGGGGCACCAGGGCGCACTGCGCAGCGTGGTGCTGCTGAAGTCGGGGCTCTCCAAGGAGGGCTACGTCGCCACGGGCACGGCCGCCTCGACACTGGTCGATGCGACGCGCATCGTCGTGTACGGCACGGCGTGGATCGGTTCCTGGGACGAGTTCGCCCAGGAGGTGTCTCTCAACCCGCTGCTGATCGCCGTGGCGTGCGCCTTCGTGGGCACGTTCCTCGGCGTCCGCCTGCTCGGCAAGATGACCCTGAGCGGCCTGCACATGCTCGTCGGCCTGCTCTTGCTGGTTGCCGGCCTGGCGATCGCGCTGGGCTTGTCGGCCTGACCGATCAGGTCGTCGGCAGCTCGGGCTCGGGCGGGTCGCCCGCAGGCAGCTGCGCGCGGAAGTCGCTGCGGATGTGCAGGTCGGTCTGGGGGAACGGGATCTCGATGCCCGCGGCCTTGAACGCCTCGAAGATCTCCACCCGCATCTCGGAGACCATGGCCCAACGCTGATCGATGTCGCGCGTCCACATGCGGAGACTGAAGTCGAGCGAGCTCCCGCCGAAGTTGGCGAAGCGCACCACGGGCTCCGGGTCGTCGATCACGCGGGGGTCCTTACGGGCGATGGCCAGCAGGATCTTCTCCACCTCGCGCGGATCCTCGGAGTACGCCACGCCGACGTCGACCTGCATGCGCGCGGTCTTGAACCCATGCGTGAGGTTGGCAAGCGTGCTTCCGATCATGTCCGTGTTCGGCACGATCACGGTCGTGCCATCGAAGGTACGGATCGACGTGCCCCGCAGGCGCACGGCTTCGATCTTGCCCTTCGTCGTGCCGACCTCGACGGTGTCGCCCACGCGGACGGGGCGCTCGAGCAGCATGATCAGGCCGCTGAAGAAGTTCGAGAAGATGTCCTTCAGGCCGAAGGCGAGGCCGACAGACGCACCACCAGCGAACACCGTGAGGGTCCCGGTGTTGACGCCGAAGGCGCCAAGCAGGAGCAATGCGATGACGACCACGCCACCGTAGCGCAGGACCGTGAGCATGGCGTAGCGTGCACCCAGCTCGACGCCGGTCCGCGGGAACACCACGAAGATCAGGATGTTGCGTACGAGCTGGTAGATCAGGTACACGATCACCGCGATCATGAGGCTGCCCAGCAGTCCACCCCAGGTCTGCCCCCCGACGCCGCCGAGGATGGGCTGCGCCAGGAACGGGTCGAAGTCACTCGGGGAGAGCCCCCACACCCGCAGCAGGATGAAGACCGTCGCCAGGACCATGACGATCTTCAGGGCGCCGGCGATGATGCGCTCGAGGCCGATCCACCACGGCGCGACGGCTCCCTCGGACTCGGCCATGCGCTCGTCACGCATGAAGCTGATCGCCGCATGCAGCCGCCCGCGGAACCAGCGATGGGCGAGCACGGCGAGCAGCAGCACGAGGCCCGTCCAGGCGGCGTGCGTGCCGACCCAGGCTGCGAGTGCCTCGTAGCCCAGTGCGAAGACGACCAGCACGAAGAGCACGGTGAACACGCCGAGCGGCAGGATCACGCGCGCGAGCATGGCCCGCGTGAGATCGAGGTAGGAGTCGACCGTCTCCGGCTTGAGCTTCTGGATGAGCCACGAGCGGTTGATCGCCGCCCAACCGAAGATGATGAGACCGCAGTTGCGGAGCAGCGCGAGCAGCGCCGAGATGGACGGGTTCCAGCCGTTGGCCTCGACGAGCCAGATGGCGAGTTCCGTACCGAGCAACGTGAACAGCAGCCCCTTGATGATCGTCATCATCCGCTGGGCCTGGTGGTCCTTCAGGTTCACCAGCCGCAGTTCGCCATTGGACGGACTGAGCACCTCCTGGATCAGCGACGCCACCAGGCTGAAGCCGAGCACGAACAGCCCCATGACCAGGCTCTGCCGCTTGAGTTCCTCGCTGCCGTCGAGCAGGTGCGTCCAGCCGACGAGGTTCGCGGCGACGGCCAGCGGAAGCACCATGCGCCAGAGGATGCGCAGGATCCGGATGCCGGGCACGAGGGGCGCGCGGCGGGGCGCCTCGGGGGCGTCGGGCGCCTGGGTGGTTGCCACGTCGGTCACTCGTCGCCCCCGCCGTAGCCGCCTTCACCCATCTTCTGGGCCTTGCCCGCCTCTTCCTTGGAGACCATGCGGAGGGCTTCGGCCTCGGCTTCCTTGGCCGCCTGCTCGTTCTCGGCCTTCTCCCGTGCGGCGTGGGCCTCTTCGGCACGGACGGTCACGGGCTCGAAGCGCAGTTCAGGCACCGTGCGGGCCGCCCGGTTGATGGCCAGGTCGAGGCCCCGGCGGGCGAAGCGCACGAAGAACACACCCGCCACGACGAGCGCGACGCAGGCGAGCAGCATCAGCCAGTGGGTGCCGACAAACGTGGCAAGGTTGTCCTCGCTGCGGCCCGCGATCCAGCGACCGGCGTCCTCGACGCTGTCCTGGGCATCCTGGAACGCGTGGCCCAGGTTGTCGCCATCGAGGTTGCGCTGCACGCGGATCCCGAACGAGCGCGGCCCGAGCAGCTTGAGCTCGCGCTCGAAGGCGAGGCACGCATCGCGCAGGGTGCGCGCTTCCTGCGCCTTCTCGTCCAGACCTCGCAGGGTCTCTTCGAAGGCCTTGCGCGTCGTGTCGAAATCCTCGCGCCGCGTTTCACTGACCGTCTCGAGCCAGTTGGTCCGATCGCCCTGATCGGCCAGCTTGCCCGCGGCCGTCTCGAGATCGGAGAGAGCCTTCTCGGCCGCCGCGACCTCGCGCTCCAGACCGGCGGCCAGACCGTGGTCCTTCGCCACGAGGACGAGGGCCTCGTCCAGGGAAGCAATGCGGTCGGAGACGACCTCGTGATGGCGAGCCACGAGGGCGCGATCGAAGTCCTGGCTACGCGCAGCCTCCCGCGCGTCCTCGACGTACTTCACATCGAAGGCCACGCGGCCCGGCCGGCGGAAGCGGCGTAGGACGTCGACCGCGCCCTCGCCGGGGTCGACGGGCGCATCATCCATGCCGGCCTGGTTCGGGCTGACGCGCGCCTCGAAGGACCGGCGCAAGCGCACGGCTTCCTTCGTAAGGCGGTTGACACTCTTCAGGCTCTCGAGCGCCTGCTGCCAGTGGAGCCAGAGCGGGCGGTTCTCGTGCTTGGGATCGCTGGCACGTGACGTGGCGTCGGTGAGCAGCAGATCGAGCTTGGTCTCTTCGTACTCGAGGCGCTCGAGCTGGCGCTCCCGGCGCATGCGATTGAGCTCGCTCTGGTAGCGCGCCGCGACATCGGACGCCCCACGGGCCTCTTCCTTGGCGAGCTTGAGCGCCGCCGCGTACAGCTGGGCGCGTAGCACGGCGCGATGGACGGTGAGGTAGAGCAGGCGCATCTTCAGCTTGAGCACGCCCTCTTGGAGCTGCAGCGCAATGACCTTCACCTCGGCCGGTGACTTGGCGACCGGCGCATCGTCGTCATCGGCCGCGTCTTCCGCACCGTCGTCGGCCCCGCCCTCCTCGTCCGTGCCCGCGTCGTCCTTGCCTTCGTCGTCCTTGCCTTCGTCGTCCTTGCCCTCGTCGTCCTTCGGGCTG
>JARGNS010000151.1:5788-8057 GCA_029213105.1 Planctomycetota bacterium | reverse complement strand
GACACCCCAGAACTCGTAGGTGTGGTGGTAGTAGATGACGAAGAGTGCGTTGCCGAGCGCGCCGAGCAGCACACCCCCGAACAGCGCGGCACGCCACGGGACGAGTCGCCGCAACCAGAGGTGGTGCATGAAGACCAGGAAGAGCAGGGAGAGCAGCGTGTTGGCCATCCACACGTGCTGCAACTCGGCGCCGGTGACATGGGCCACGCCGTCCAGTCCGCTCTCGATGATCCACAGCTTGTACTGGTACGGGTCGGGTGCGGTGCCCTCCAGCACCTCCGCATGCAGGTGCAGCTTGTGCTCGAGCTTGGCGACATCGACGTGCTGCCAGTGGGCGGACGTCATCCAGCAGGCGATGCCCAGCAGCAACACCGTGGTGAGGAGCCGATTCACGCGCACCCCGCCAGGGTGCGGCGCAGCCCGTCGAGCGCCGTGGCCAACTCCGCTTCCGGCAGCATGAACGAGATGCGCAGGGCCTCGGGCTGCTGGAAGAACCGGCCGGGCACGGCGCGCACGGACTGATCGGCCCACGCGGCCGCCGCCACGCGGTCGCCGTCGAGTCCCTCGAGGTGGAGCAGGCCCGTCAGGCCGCCGTCCGGCCGCGTCCACGAGACCCGCGGCGTGGCCTGCACCCAGTCGTCGACCTGGGCAGCCCGCGCCGCGGCCTCGGCGCGCAGGCCCGGCAGGCGGGCGGGGGCCTGGGGCACGTACGCGGCCGCATCCACCATCGGCCCGGGCGGGAGCGACGGATGCACGAGATCGTCCCAGGCGTCGATGCGCGCGATCACCTCCGGAGCCCCGAGAATCCAGCCGGCGCGCAGGTCCGGGAGGCCGTGGGCCTTGGTGAGGCTGTTGGTCGTGATCACACGGTCATCGCGCGTGGCGGCGCTGGGCCGCTCCTGCGCATCGAAGTCAGCATAGACCTCGTCCACGAGGACGTGGGCGTCGTGGCGGTGGGCCAGCGTCAGCGCGCGCGCCAGGTCGTCCTCGGCGAGTCGGACCCCGCTCGGGTTGTGGAGGTCGGTCAGGACGATCAGGTCGGTCCGGTCGTCCACCGCCGCGGCCAGGCTGTCCGGGTCGACGCGATAGGCACGCCGGGGGTCCCGGGCAAACAGGGCGAGGTCGGCGCCGACCGCGTGGGCCAAGCGGTGCAGTGCCTCGTAGCCGGGGGTCTCCACGGCGACGCGGCCGCCGCGCGCCAGGGCCAGGTAGACGGCGAAGTTCGCGTGGCTCGTGCCCGCGGCCAGATGGACGTGGGCGGGGCTGAGTGCGTAGCGTGTGGCGAGTGCCGCCTTCAGGTTGGCGATGGCTGCGCCGACTTCCGGAGGAGGGGACAGCCCCAGTCCTGCCCGAGCTTCGGCATCCAGCGGCTCCAGCCCGCTCATGCCGAGGCACGGCGCGCCCGCCGTCATGGCTTCCCACGACAGGTGGGCCTTGGCCCAGCGCAGGTAGGGAAACGGCGCAGAGGCCAGTTCGGCGGCCTCCAGCGGTCGCAGGGGCTCCCCAGGGGGGCCGACAGGCGTGGACGGGGGGGTGGACCGATCGTCCGTGGGCATGGGTAGCCTCGCGGGTGGAACTGCCCGGCGATCCCGGGCGCGCAGAGCCTACCCGACGAGAGGGAGGACCATGAACGACCGCATCCGACCTGTTCGCGTTCCGGGACTCGGCTCGATCTGCGTCCTCCTGCTGGTCTTCGCCCTGCCCCCCGCGTGGGCCGAGGACGAGCCCGTCCCGGCGCCGGCCGCGGAAGACGAAGCGCGCCCCGCTCCGACGGTAGGGGTGATCCAGGGCTCGCGGGTCAACGTGCGGGTCGGTCCGCGGCCCGGCGGCCGGCCGGTCGCCCAGCTCGATGACGGCGCCGTCGTGCTCATCCTGGGCAAGTACACCGGCTGGCTGGCGATCGAAGTGCCCGCGGGCGTGCTGGTGGCGGTTGCGCAGAAGTACGTCAAGCCCGTCGGTGCCGACGCCGTCCGGGTCGAGGCGAGCCGCCTGAACCTGCGGGTGGGGGTGCCGCAGGAGGGCCGGCCCGTGCCCGCCGCCCTGCGCGACCGCGTCGTGCGTGGCACGGTCCTGCCGCTCGTGCGTCGCGAGGGGGACTGGGTCTGGGTGATGGCGCCCGAGGGCACCCGGGTCTTCATCAGTGACAAGTACGTTCGGGAGCTGGGACCGGCCTCCGAGCACAAGGCGATCCTGGCCGCGGCGCGCGCGCAGCGCACCGACCAGCTCGCGCTGCTTGGCCAGGTCGCCGATCGCGAAGATGTACGGGTAC
>JARGNS010000151.1:1484-5778 GCA_029213105.1 Planctomycetota bacterium | reverse complement strand
AGCGGCGTGAGCGGGCCGCGCGCCTCTCCGGCGAGAAGCTGCGTGCGGCACTCGGCGAGGCCCAGCAGTCGCTCTACCGCTTCCGCATCGAGCGCGGCATCACGCGCGCGCCGGTCGTCGAGGTCATCAACGCCCTCGAGAGCACCATCGAGGCGTGCCGGGAATCCCCGGTCGCCGTGCGCAAGCTCGCGCTGGCCGTCCGTCAGGATCTCGAGAGCGAGCTCGAGCTGCGCATGGCCCGCAAGGACGCCGAGGTGGCGCGACTGCGCGGCCTGGAGGCACCAGCCGAGAAACCCGCCGCCCCGCGCATCGAGCAGGTGCTCGTGCGCGGCAGCATTCGCTGGGAGGCGGCGCCGGGGTGGCGCAACGGTGGCGAGTGGGTCCTCTGGGTGGCCGACGAGCCGCGCTACGTGCTGCAGTTGACGACGGGCCTGCCGCATCCGTTGCCGAACTTCAAGGCACGCGCCGCCGGGGGGCCGTGCGCGGTCGAGGGACGCCAGTCCGGGCAGCGCGTATTCGGGTTGCCCGTGCTCGAGGTCCGCCCGCTCGCCAAGTGACGCCGCGCGGCGTCGACTACGAAGGACCGCCCTCGCGCGCGCGCCGCGCCTCGCGGCTGCGGAACGCGGCGTCCGGGTCCCGGTCGTGGGCCGCCTGCCAGGCTCGCTCGCCTGCCGTGAAGCGTGCGCTGAAGTCCGCGGCGTAGCGCTCGAAGTGGCCCGCCTGGATCGCGGCGCGCGCCCCGCGCACGAGGTCGAACAGGAACGTGAGGTTGTGGAGCGACCCGAGCGTCACGGCCGTGTGCTCCCCGGTCTTGAACAAGTGCCGCAGGTAGGCCCGGCTGTGCGTGCGACAGACCTCGCAGCCGCACTCGGGATCGAGTGGCGTGTCATCGTTCGCGTGCGTGCGTGCGCCGACGCGCACCGTGCCGTCGCGCGTCCACAGCCAGCCGCGGCGTCCGTTGCGCGTCGGGAGGACGCAGTCGAACATGTCGACGCCGGCTCGGATCGAGTCGAGCAGATCCAACGGTTGGCCGACACCCATCAGGTAGCGTGGCTTGTCTTCGGGCATGAGCGGCGTCGTGGCCTCGACCGCGGCGCGCATGGCGTCGCCGCCTTCGCCCACGGCCAATCCGCCGATGGCGTAACCGGGCAGGTCCAGCGGCAGCAACCCCGCCGCCGAGCGCGCGCGCAGCTCGGGATCGGTGCCCCCCTGGATGATGCCGAAGAGCGCTTGATCGTCCCGCGTGCGGGCCGCCGCGCAGGCCGTGGTCCAGCGCGTGGTGCGCTCCACGGCGGCCTCGAGGGCGGGCCGCGTGGCCGGGAGACCCAGGCAGTGATCGAACGCCATGATCATGTCGGCGCCCAGGGCCTCCTGGATGCCCATGGCTTCACGCGGCCCCAGGCGGACCGGCGAGCCGTCGAGATGCGAACGCAGGGTCACACCGTCCTCGTCGACCTTCGCACGGGCATCGAGCGAGAACACCTGGTAGCCGCCCGAGTCCGTGATCCAGGGGCCCTTCCATCCCGTGAACCCGTGCAGCCCGCCGAGGTCGCGGATGCAGGCCTCCCCGGGGCGCAGGTGCAGGTGGTAGGTGTTGGCGAGCATCACGTCCGGCGCCAGCGTCTCGAGCTGGGCATGCGTGATGCCCTTGAGCGAGGCCTTCGTGGCGACCGGCATGAAGGTCGGTGTCTGGACGGGCCCGTGGGGCGTCTCGAACGTCGTGGCCCGTGCCGCACCCTCGCGGGCTTCCACGCGCAGGCGGAGGTCGGGATGGGGCGGGGGAGTCGAGGCAGCCACGGTCGCGTGAGCCTACACGGGGACGCGCCGCAGACGCACGCGGGTGTCAGTAGACCTTGGTGAAGGCGATGCCCGGGTAGTAGTAGCGCAGGATCTCGGTCTCCGAGGCGCCCTTCTTGCCCATCTCGATGGCGCCCCACTGGCACATGCCGACGCCGTGGCCCCAGCCGCGCCCCTTGATGACCCAGCCGCCGGCGATGGGCTGGATGCTCTCGATGCGATTGCTGCGCAGGCCCAGGGCACTACGCATCTCGTGGCCGGGCAGCACGCGCACCTCGCCCTTGGGGCCGTGGCGGATCGCGCCCTCGGCGACCCACCCGCCGCGGCCCCGCTTGGTGATCTTCACCTCGCGGATGGGGGCCTTGACGGGACGCTTGCGGCGCTTGAGGCCGGCAATGAGCTCGGCGTTGGTGAGCCGCTTGGTCCAGGTGAAGTACTTGCTGGTGCTGCAGTGCGAGCAGGCGACGCCGCGCAGGGGCTCGTGGGCCTTGCCCGCATCGAGGCCGCTGGTGGCCGGCTCGGTCGTGTGCCCGCCGCAGGTCGAAGCGTAGTAGGTCCGGAACGGCCGCCCGTCGTGGGTGACGATCACGCCGCGCGTCGCGGCGGTGTGACGCACCATGTCGCCGTAGCGGATGCCGTATTGCTTGGGGACCGAGCGGCCCTTGTAGACCTGACTCGCCGCGGAATCGTAGAGGTGGAAGCGCACCTGGGCCTTCGTCTGCTCCTGCATGCGCATCCACGCGTACGTGCGTGCCGCCACGGCCTGCGCGCGGTAGGTCGCCGGCTCGGCGCCCGGGCCGACTTCGTTGCCGATGACGCCCGCGATGTAGGTCTCCATGTCCAGCTCGTTGACCAGGACGAGCTGGCCCGACACGAGGTGCACGAGCAACCGTCCGTCGTACGTGCGGCCATCGAGCGTGAACGTGTCGTCGGGCTCGACCGCAAGGATCTGGGCACCGGTGGAGCGGCCGCGCACCGCGATGCCGCTGGCGCTGGCCGTGAGGTCCGTCTCCATGGAGGCCCCGCCGCGCAACGCGAAGGAGGAGCCGGAGAGGGAGCGCACCGTCCAGGCCTGCTTCGTGACGGCCAAGCGGGCGCGGGCGCGGGGCATGCCGATGCGGATGCGAACGCTGGGCGGCGGCGTCCCGGCCATCAAGGCCGGAAGGTCCTGGCTGCCGCAGGCGCCGAACAGGAAGGCGAGGGTCAGGGCGGGGAACAGCAGGCTGGCACGCAGGCGGCGGCGTGTGCGGGTCGGAGCGGCGGGCGTCATGCGAAGAGGGCTCCGGGGGCACGGCCGTCTTCACCGAGCAAGGCCCAGCCGGCGTTGGTCAGCTGCCGCCCTTGGCGGGTCTTCACGAGGAAGCCCTCGCGCAGCAGGTGGGGCTCATAGACATCCTCGATGGTGCGCTCGTCTTCGCCGACGGCAGCGGCGATCGTCTTGATGCCCAGCGCGCGGCCGTCGGCGCGACCGATGGTGGTCACGATCAAGCGGTCGACCCGCGTGAGCCCATGGGCGTCGACGCCGATGCGCGTGAGTCCCTCCTGCGCGACGTCGAGGTCGATGTGGTTGTCGGACTCGAGCTGCGCCAGGTCGCGCACGCGGCGCAGGAAGCGGTTGGCCACACGCGGGGTGCCCCGGCTGCGGGCGGCGAGGTAGGCGGCGGCCTGCGGGTCGAGGCCGACGCCGAGAATGCCCGCGGAGCGATCGAGGATGCGCGTGAGGGTGGCGGGGTCATACGGCTCGAGGCGTTCGTGGATGCCGAAGCGGCTCCGCAGCGGCGCCGAGAGGAGCCCCTCGCGCGTCGTGGCGCCCACCAAGGTGAAGCGCGGCAGGTCGATGCGCACGCTGCGCGCACTCGGGCCCTGGTCGAGCAGGATGTCGAGGGCGAAGTCCTCCATGGCGGAGTACAGGTACTCCTCCACGGCGGGGGCCAACCGATGGATCTCGTCGATGAACAGGACGTCGCGCACCTCGAGCCGCGTAAGCAGGCCCGCCAGGTCGGCGGCGCGCTGCAGCGTCGGCGCGGAGGCCTCGTAGAGCGTGGCGCCCGACTCGTGGGCGACGAGGTGGGCGAGGGTCGTCTTGCCGAGGCCGGGCAGGCCCGAGAAGAGCAGGTGGTCGACGGCCTCGCCACGCTCCCGGGCGGCTCGGATGGCGAGCTCGAGGTTGCGGACGACGTCGGGTTGGCCGCAGAACTCCTCCAGGCTGGCCGGACGCAGGTGGCGGTCGAGGGCGCGCTCCTCGGGCGCGGCCACGGCGGCGCTCACGGGAGGGGGATCGGAGGGCGGAACCACGCTGCCAAGGTAGCCCGGCCCCGGGACCCACGCAACGGGTGGGGGGGCATGGTCTGCAAGCCCCCGACATGTGGGGATCCACGCCCGGGGGCACTTCGCGGGAAAGCCGGGCCGGGGCCCCCGCCAGAGAGGACCGCGGGGAGCGCGAGCCCTACACTTCGCGCATGGCCACCGCCCCGCCCCCCAGTCGTTTCGATGATGA
>JARGNS010000151.1:0-1474 GCA_029213105.1 Planctomycetota bacterium | reverse complement strand
CGGACGCCGCATCTCGACGATGTTCGATCGCATTGCTCCGACGTACGACGTGCTCAATCACGTCCTGAGCGCGAACATCGATACGCGCTGGCGCAAGCAGGCCGCGGCGCAACTCGGGTTGAGCGCCGACCACAAGTTGCTGGACCTCTGCTGCGGCACGGGCGACCTGGCCGTGGCGATGAAGGATGCCGGCGCGGGGACCGTGGTGGCGACCGACTTCGCCGCCGAGATGGTCAAGATCGGTCGGGAGAAGGCGGGCGACCGCATCGACTTCCAGATCGCGGACACGACGGACCTGCCGTTCGAGGACGCCTCGTTCGACGTCGCGACCGTCGGCTTCGGGGTGCGCAACCTCGAGGACCTCGATGGGGGCTTCCGCGAGGCGTGCCGCGTGCTGAAGCCGGGCGGGCGCTTCCAGGTGCTGGAGTTCTCGCGGCCTCCGAACGCCGCGTTCCGCGCCGTCTACCACACCTACTTCATGATCGTCCTGCCGATGATCGGCAACCTCGTGAGCGGCGGCGCGGACAACGCCTACACGTACCTGCCGCGCAGCGTGCTGGCCTTCCCGGGGCCCGAGGCCCTGGCGCAGCGCCTCAAGGACGCGGGCTTCTCCAAGGTGGACATCGACCCGCTGACGTTCGGGATCGCCTGCATCCACACCGCGACGAAGTAGCGGCGTCAACGAGCGAACCGGCCCACGTGGCAGTCGGTTCACGAAGTCGCGCGGCGTCCCGGTGCGGGCTCGACCGCGGGTCGCGTGGTCAGTTCCCGACCATGACGAGTACGTCGTAGAAGCCGTGCGCGAACGCGGCAATGCCGAGACCGCGGTAGAGGTAGAGCCCGCCGAGCAGGATGCCGGCGTGGAAGCGGAACGCGAAGACGTGGGCGTCGTACGGCTCGCCGGTGGCGCCCCAGTGGTGGTAGTCCGAGAAGAGGTACGCGGAGGCGAGCACCGCGATCCCTCCCGCCGTGAAGCGATCGGCGCCGATGGCGTGGCGGAGCAAGGCGAACAGTCCCGCGAGCAGGGCCCCGCGGAAGATCAGTTCCTCGAAGATGCCCGCGCCGATGGCCAGACCCAGGCTCTGGAACTCGGCGCGCAGGCCTTGGAGCGCGCCGCTCGGACCGCCCACCTCGGCGGAGAGGGCGACGACACGCTCCATGGGCAGGCGCGTGGCGAGCACGTTGGCCACGGTGCCCAGGAGGGCCCCGTAGCAGAGGCCCTCGATGAGCATCCCGCCGTACACGCCCCGATCGCGGGTCGCTTCGCGGGCCCGGATCCAGACCACCGCGCCCAGGCCCAGGGCGACGCCCAGGGTCAGGAGCATGCTCCCGCGCGGGCCCAGGGCGGCCCACAGGGCCCGCAGCCAGGCGGCTGCGGCGTTGTCCTCGGGGCTCTGGGAGCCCGTGAGCGCCACCGGGTAGTTCAGGAGGGAGGGCATCAGGTAGAGCAGGGTGAGGGGCAGGGCGCGGGGCC
>JARGNS010000150.1 GCA_029213105.1 Planctomycetota bacterium | reverse complement strand
CTTCTTGGGCGCGGCCTTCTTCTTGGCAGCGGCCTTCTTCTTGGGCGCGGCCTTCTTCTTGGGCGCGGCCTTCTTCTTGGCAGCCGCCTTCTTCTTGGCAGCCGCCTTCTTCTTGGGGGCCGCCTTCTTCTTGGCGGCCTTCTTCTTCGCTGCGGCGGCCTTCTTCTTGTCCGCGGCGGCCTGCGCCTCGGCCGCGGCAAGCTTGGCATCCTCGGCCTTCTTCTTGGCTGCGGCCTTCTTCTTGGCGACGGCCTTCTCCTTGCGCGAGCCAGCGGTCGTGAACTGCTGACGCAATTGGCGGCTGCGCTTGCGGGCGGCATCGCGCAGGGCCTTGGCGCTGGCGGCGGCGGCGGCAATGGCCTCCTCGGAGGTCTCGGTCTCGGCCTCCTCGGGCAGCGGCATGCTGTCGCCATGGTCGAGCGCCTGGAAGGCGCGACCGAGGCGGCCGTCCCACTCGGCGATCTCCTCCGGGCGGGCGTGGGGCCAGGCGCGCTCCCGCAGCTGACGCGCTAGCATCTCCATGACGGTCAGCTGGTGGCGGAGGGTCATCCCCGGGATCGTGGCGGCCGGGATGTCGGGCCAGATGCCCGGGTTGCGGGCCGGCGGCACGTCCGGCGGGTAGGGATCGCCGAACCCGGGCAGCATCGGGAGGAACAGGGCCGTGTAGGCGGTTTGACAGCGCCGGCACCATTCGTCCCGCTCGCTTCCGGAGTGGAAGCCGAGCTGACGCATCTCACGCGTCATCCAGACGAGGTAGTCGAGCAACGTCCGGACCGTGCGGTCGGACAGCGACTTCGACTTCATTTCGGGCCAGGGCAGGTTCCGCATCGGGGGTTTCCGACTCCTCTTGGGCCGCGAAGCATCCGTAGATCGGGCGCGAATTGCAAGGATCGCGTGTCGGGGGAGAAAGCCGCGGATCGCCCGAACCCCTTGAGAAGTACGGTCTTATGCCCATTTGTGGTTTCCAGGGCCCCTGCGGGGCGGGGGCGCAGGGGCGCGCGGAAGGACGGCCGGCCCCGCCCGTGGTGGGTGGCATCGTGGCTGCCCACGGGCTATCGTGGCGCTCCCCCCCCCTGCGCCAGTCAGCCCCCGCCTGATTGCGCGCCGACATCGTCAAGCATGACGAGTGGAAGCATGACGGAGCATCCGGAACACGCCCCCGAGGGCGGAGAGAGCCGCGATCGTGACCCGGCCGAGGAGACGGTGCGCATACGCTTGGCCTTGGGCGGTGTCGAGATCGCGTTCTCGGGGCGGCGGGCGTTCTTCGAGGCGCACGTGGCACGACTGCTCGAGTCCATCTACCGGCGTGCGGGCCCGGGGGATACCCGTGGGGGGGCCGCCGTGATGCGCGCTTCCTCGAGCGACGGCTCCGACGAGGCAACGGCAGACGTGGTCGATTCGGCGCCGCCGACGTTCCAGCCCGCATCGCCGTCGCGATTCCAGCGCTATGCCGGGCAGGTGGGGGCCAATGCGGCCACCCTCGAGCAGCGCGTGATGGCGTTTGCGTTCTACCTCTGGAACTACGAGCGCCGCGAGACGTTCGGGAACGAAGACGTCGCGGCGTTCTTCCGCACGGTCCACGAGGAGCCGCCGGAAGACCTGCCTGCACGACTTGCGCACCTCTGCGACGCCAAGCGCTTTCTCGACCGCGGCGAAGACGCAGATGTCTGGCGACTCACGACCAAGGGCGTGAACTACGTGAAGAACCGGCTGCTGGGCAGCCCCTAGCAGCGGCCGCGACGATGCGTGGCGGCCGGCCAGGGAGGCGCTACGCCTTCTTCGGCTTCTTCTTCGACTCGCGCAGCATCAAGAGGCCGCCGTTCGGACCCGGCAGGCCGCCCTTGATGTAGAGCAGGTTCTTCTCGGCGTCGACCCGCAGGACCTTGAGGTTCTGCAGCGTGACGCGCTGGTTGCCGTGCTGGCCGGACATGCGCGTGCCGGGCAGCGTGTGCTGCGGCTTGCGCGAGCCGATCGAGCCCGCATGGCGGACGAAGAAGTGACCACCGTGCGACTCGCGCAGCGTGGCGAAGTTGTGGCGCTTGACCACGCCCGTGTACCCGCGGCCCTTGATCGTCCCGATGACGTCGAGGGCGTCACCCTCGGCGAACATGTCGCACGTGAGCTTGTCGCCCACGTTCGGGGTGTCCTCGCCGGCGTCGTAGAGGCGGACCTCACGCAGGAAACGGAAGTTCTCGTCGCCGGCCTTCTTGAAGTGGCCCTTCATCGGCTGGGTGACGAGCTTGTCGCGCTTGGTGCCGAAGCCGATCTGGATGGCGTCGTAGCCGTCGTCGGCTGCGGTCTTGCGCTGCACGACGGTGCAGGGGCCGGCCTCGACGAGCGTCACGGCGATGGCCTCGCCATCTTCCTGGAAGATGCGAGTCATCCCCACCTTCGTGCCGAGGATGCCGCGCTTGATCATGGTCGCCATGGTGTTCTCCTACTGGACGGGGCGTCGCGGCGCCGGCGGTGGCCGGATGCGCCGGATGGGTCCCGGGCGAATGTGGGGTGTCCCCTGCTGGGGCAAGCGGCGAAGGGTAGGGCCCGCACCTTCCGGGTCAAGAAATGGGCGTTTCGTTGCGGATCGCGGTCTGGAATCGGAACGGCGGATCCGCTCCCTCCATGGGAACATCCCGGCCTCCGCCAGCGTACTTCCGGTGATGGCCATGAACCCCTCCGCACGATCCGATCAGCCCTCCGGTACGCGCGTCCCGTGTGACCTCGAGCCCCAGGAGGCCGAGGTCGGCGCCTGGTTCGCCCGTCTGGACCGCGTGGATGCCCCCGAAGGGCTACGGCATCGGGTCCTGGCCGAGGGAGCCTCGGCGCCGACCCCGCCCGCCGGACGCCTGCTGCGCTTCCCGCTGGGTGCCTGGGGCCTGGCCAGCGCCGCCCTGCTGCTGCTGGCCCTCGGCGCGGCGATTGCCGTCGAGCTCAGCGACCCCGTCCCGGCCGCCCCGGTCGATTCCCACGCGGCCGCCCGCGCGGCGGCGGACCTCGCCATCAGCGAGGACGACACCTTGGCGCTGTATCACGGGGTCGAGACCTTCGACGAGGTGGGCATGGCGCCCGGCGAGCTGATCGCCGACTGGGGGCGCTAGACCTTGCGTTCCTCGAGGCCTTCCGGGGCTTCCCCGGGTCGTCGTACGCGCAGCCGGCATGCGGGCTCCCGTGGCCATGCCGCCGGCGCCGTCCTGTTTGGCTGCGTCCTGGCCGCGGTGGCCCTCGGCGGGTGGCTGTGGCTCTCCAGCCGCCAGGCACGACTCGAGGCCAACGGGACGAACGGCGGGGCGCAGGGCGCCGAGCGCGCCGACAAGTGGACGAGCCGGCTTGGCATCTTCCTCCAGAAGGGCCCGTCTCCGGGCACATGGGAGACCCGCTCGCTGAACTGCGTCTACACGCACTACATCGCGCCGCATCCGGGCAAGCGGGACACCTTCCTCATCGCCCAGGTGTCGAACAAGGGCGTGCAGGCGCCGCGGGCCGTGTCGCGCTGGCTCGTGCCGCGCTTCTTCTTCCGTGCCCCCGCGCACCTGTTTTTCAGCAACTACGTGCGCACCGAGGGCCCCATCGGCGACGAGACCGAGGACGGCACCAAGTGCTGGCGTGTCCACTGGGCACCGCGCGACAACCTCGACGGCCTGACCGAGCGCATCGTCTGGTTCGCCCAGTACGGCGGCCACGTCGTGCAGGTCGAGGATCGTGCGCGCAACGGCCGCCTCATCCGGCGTGTGCGCCGCATCGCGGAGGACACCGGCGCGTGGGACGCCGCCGAGGTCGCGGCCGCGGGGCACGAGCACATCGTGAGCGAGCCGCCCGATCCCGCGGCGGACCCCGAGGGCATGCTCGTGGAGCTCGCCAGCAAGGCGAGCTTCCCGGTCTACGTGCCCAGCTACCTGCCCGCCGGATTCGTCCTGGTCCGCTCCACCTACGAGGTCCGGGATGCCGCCATGACGCCGGCGGCCGGTGTGAGCCCCAACACCAAGGGGGAGCCGCGCTCGGTCCCCGTGAAGCTCCTGTCGCAGCTCTACAGCGATGGCCTGGCCCTGATCAGCGTGGGCGTCGCCCGCCGAGGCGACATGGACATCATCGAGCGTCTCACGGCGGGGATGACCGAGATGGACAGCCCCACGGCCTGCCCCGGCCTGCCGACCGATCCGCGCGACATCCTGCACCAAGGCGCCGTGATCCGCATGCGGACCGACGTCTGCCGCACCGTCGTGCGGCGCGACGACCTCGACGGCGTCAGTGTCACCATCATCGGGCGCAACGAGATCCCCAACGACGAGTACCTCCGCATGGTGGCCACGCTGGAGACGGTGGGCTCCCCGGAGGGCGCGGGAAGATCCACGGGTGACGGCAACGTAAAGGATCGATGACCCGCTCGGGGTAGGTAAGGTGCAGCGCGGTCCGCCGACGCCCGCGGCCAGCCTCTCCTGACCCGATCCCGGGAGTTTCCGTGTACCGCCTCTTCCTGGCCCTTCGCTATCTCCGCAGCCGGCTCGTCAATCTGATCTCGATTGGCGGCGTCATGGCCGGCGTGGCCGTGCTGATCATCGTCGTCTGCATCATGGACGGCTTCCAGGCGCGCGTGCGCAAGCATGTCCGTGGAAGCTTGAGCCACATCATCCTCTCGCCCACATCGGGGCCGGACCGGACGCCCAGCTTCGCCGATCTCGAAGCCGACTTGAAGCGGCGCGATCCGCACGTGGTCGCCGTGGCCCCGCAGATCCGGTACCCGGTCTTCTACGAGTACAAGACGCAGCGACAGGTCGCCATCGACAGTGGGGGCTTCACCTGGTGGCAGATGGAGGCCGTCGGCATCGACTGGGCCGCCGAGGCCAAGGTCACCGAACTCAAGAACGGTATTCTCGCCTGCCGTGATCCAGATCGCCCGTTCTTCGTGACGCGCGAGGCGGAGGCGCGCAACAAGACGACCGTGCTCGTGAGCCGGACGTTCATCGAGAAGTTCGCGCTCACGCCCTACGACGCGGAGACCGGGGAGCCGGTCTACATGTACGGCGCCATGCGGACCCAGGAGGGGGCGCGCCTGGACAACGACGAGCTGGTTCGTGCCCGCGCCAAGACGCTGATCGGATCCGAGATCTCCCTCATCGTGGGGCAGGCCTCCACGGACGATGCCGGCAATCCCGCGTTCAACGCCAGCAACATCAACGCGATCATCTCCGGGGTCTATGACAGCGGCGACGCCATGGAAGACCTCAAGACGGTCTACCTGGAGATCGGGCGCGTGCGCGGCATGTTGGCCGACCGCTTCGATCACACCAAGACGCCCCCGATGGTCCTGCCCAAGCACGAGTACCTGCAGGTCAACGTGCGCCTGGACGACTTCGAGCACGCCGATCACGTGCGGGACCGGCTTCTGGCCGGAATCGGCGATACGTTCATCGTGGAGACCTGGGAGGACCAGAAGGCCGACTTCCTGCAGGCCGTCGAGCAGGAGAAGGTGATGCTCGTCATCGTCCTCTCGTTCATCGTGATGCTGGGCGGGTTCCTCATCCTCGCCACGCTCACCCTCACCGTCGTCGAGAAGACGCGCGACATCGGCATCGTCGGCGCGCTGGGGTCGAGTCGCACCGGCGTGCTTTCGATCTTCCTCTTCAACGGCTTGATGATCGGCGTGTTCGGCTCGATCCTCGGCCTGGGGCTCGGCTACTGGTTCACGGAGAACGTGGACGCCGTGCACGCGTTCATCAAGGACGTCACGGGGCGTGACGTCTTCCCGCCGAACATCTATCACTTCCGTACGATTCCCACCGTGTGGCACTGGCCGTCCGTGTTCACGATCATGGGCGGCAGCGTGCTGGTCGCGTTCTTCGCCGGTCTGCTTCCGGCGACGCGCGCGGCGCGCCTCGATCCCATCAAGGCCCTGCGCTATGAGTGATCCGGTGACCGTTGTGGAATCGCACGCGACGCCCCAGGCCCAGCCGATGCTGGAGGGGCGCGGCCTGACCAAGACCTACCGGGTCGGTGGCCATGATCTGGAGGTCCTGCGGGGGGTCGACATCCGGGTCGACGAGGGCGAGATCCTCGCGATCCTCGGCAAGAGCGGCTGCGGCAAGAGCACGCTCCTGCACGTGCTCGGCTGGCTTGACCAGGCCGACACCGGCCAGATCCTATTCGAGGGCCGCGACCGCTCGACGCTGGGTGCTGCCGAGCGCGCCCACCTGCGCAACGAGGTGATGGGCTTTGTGTTCCAGTTCTATCACCTGCTTCCCGAGCTCTCCGCGCTCGAGAACGTGCTGATGCCCGCCATGATCAAGCACAGCCCCCTCGCCTGGTTCAAGGCCCGGAGAGCCGAGCGGGAGCGGGCGCGAGAGCTGCTCGATATCGTGGGTCTCACCAGTCGGGCGGGCCACAAGCCGCGCCAACTCTCCGGAGGCGAGCGCCAGCGCGTGGCGATCGCGCGCGCCCTGCAGAACAAGCCGCGTTTCCTGTTCTGCGACGAGCCCACGGGCAACCTCGACGGTCAGACCGCCGAGGACGTGCGCAACCTGCTCTGGGGGCTCAACGAGGAGCATGGGCAGACCATGGTCATTGTCACGCACGATGCCAAGTTGGCTGCGGAGGCGCATCGCGTGGTGCACCTCCATGAGGGCCGCATCGACAAGGGGCACGACGTGGACCTCGTCCGCGAGGTCGAGCTGGACTAGCCCGCCGCCTAGCGGGAGCGCGCACGCCGCTGCAGCGGCGTGCGGAGCGGCCCCGCGATCGCGCGCGGGGGACCGAGCACCTCCGACCACAGGATGGCCTTGCGCACCGCATGACGCCGGCCCTCCGGGCGGCCCAGCCCCAGACGGCTCCACGCGGGTTCGCGTGCCGCGACGCGAACAGCTTCGTCGGGCTCCGCCGTGAGCTGCGTCTCCAGACGCGGCTCCAGGGCGTGGAAGGTCGTGCCTCCGACGACCTGGTCCGAGGCGCGCGGTCGCGCCTGGGGCCCCGACTCGGGGATGGGCGGCGGCGTCTCGCCACGCGGCCGCCTTCCCCGTCGACGTCCGGATCGAGCAACGCCGCCAGACGCGCCATGCCCGTGGGCGGGGACTCAGCGGATGCCGGGCCCTCCCCGCGCTCCTCCCCTGCGCGCCGCGCGCGGCGCTCGGCAGCTTCCCGCAGCACCCACGCCAGGAGCGCGATGAGCACGAAGACGAGCTGGCCGATGACGCCGCCCTCGATGGCGAGGACGGGGACGAGGTAGGGCATCACCTAGACCTCCGGGGTGGCGTCGGGCTCCGAGCCCTCGCCGAGGCTGCGTCGCATCTCCGTGTCCGCCTGGACGTTCTTCAGGTTGAAGTAGTCCATGACGCCGAGGTTCCCGCTGCGTAGTGCTTCCGCAAGGGCCTTGGGGACCTCGGCCTCGGCGAGGACGACCTTGGCCTGGTTCTCGACGACGCCGGCCTTGTTCTCCTGCTCGAGGGCGACCGCCAGCGCGCGGCGCTTCTCGGCTCTCGCCTGGGCCACGCGCTTGTCGGCCTCGGCCTGATCCGCCTGCAGGCGTGCGCCGATGTTCTGGCCGATGTCCACGTCCGCGATGTCGATGGACAGGATCGTGTAGGCGGTGCCGGCGTCGAGCGCCTTGGAGAGTACGGTCTTGCTGATCCGGTCGGGGTTCTCGAGCACCTCCATGTGCGTCTCGGAGCTACCGATCGTGCTGACGATGCCCTCGCCCACGCGCGCGATGATCGTCTCCTCCTGGGCACCGCCGACGAGCTGCTTGAGGTTGGTTCGGACGGTGACCCGCGCGCGGGCCAGGACCTGGATGCCGTCCTTGGCGACGGCGGCGACCTCGCGCTTGGCCTTGCGGGGATCGGGGCAGTCGATGACCTTCGGGATGACGCTCGTCTGGATCGCATCCAGCACGTCGCGGCCGGCCAGGTCGATGCCGGCCGCGGTCTTGAAGTCCAGCGGAATGCGCGCGCGGTCGGCGGCGATGAGCGCGCGTGCGACGGGCGCGACGTTCCCGCCGGCCAGGAAGTGCGCCTCGAGGTCCTTCGTCTCGACCGGGATGTTGGCCTGCACGAGAGCGATCTTGCTGAGCACGATCTC
>JARGNS010000149.1:4979-8067 GCA_029213105.1 Planctomycetota bacterium | reverse complement strand
TGATCGAGGACATGCGACTGATCTTCGGTCAGGTGCACGCCGTGGAAGAGGCGCCCGAGATGCCAGTCGGAGGTGTGGAGGATGCGCATGTGGGAACCCCGCACGCTAGACGGCGAGTCCGACAGTCACGCCCCGCCGCGGGCGGTCGTCGCGTGGCGCTACTTGCCTTCCAGCGCCCGCTTCAGGAGGTCACCCAGGGTGGGCTCGGCCGGGCGGTCCCGGTTGAGCACATCGCGGATCGTGTCGTCGTCGGCGACGTCGTCCGTGAGCAGATCGCCGCGATCGGTCAGCAAGGAGAGGCCGATGCGGCGGCGTTCCGTGTCGATCTCGTGGACGCGGACCGAGAGCTCCTGCCCGAGGCGCACGATGTCCTTGGGCGAGTTCACGCGGACCGGGGAGAGCTGGCTGACGTGGGCCAGGCCTTCGACGCCTTCGGCGATCTCGACGAAGGCCCCGTACGTCTGGATGCGCGTGACCTTGCCCGGCACGAGGGAGCCGCGCGGGTGGTCGCGTACGAAGAGATCCCAGGGGTCGTCGGTCAGGGCGCGCTTGCTCAGGGAGATGCGCTTGCCGCCTTCCTCGATCTTCTGGATCTGGACGTCGAAGCGATCCCCGACCTTGACGTGCTCGTTGGGGTCCTCGACGCGCTTCCAGGCGATCTCGCTGACGTGCAGCAAGCCCTCGACGCCGCCGATGTCGACGAACGCGCCGTAGGGCTCGACGCGCGTGACCTCGCCCTGGAGGACGCTGCCCGGTACGAGTGCGCTGGTCACGTCGGCGCGGCGCTGATCCCGATCGCGGTTCAAGAGCCCGCGGCGCGAGACGACCAGGCGCCGCTTCTCGGGGTCGACCTCCATCACCTCGACGTCGAAGCGGCGACCGATGTAGGGCTCGAGCTCCTCGACCCGCTCGAGTTCGATGTGGCTGACGGGCAGGAACGCGGTGAGGACACCGGCCTGCAGCTCGAGGCCGCCGGCGTTGTGTGCCTTGACCTCGGCCGCGATGATCGAGCCGACCTCGAGGCCGCCCCACTCCGCCGCCTGGGCCGTGCGCTTGACGGAGCAGACGTAGAGGGACTCCTTGCCGTCGAAGGACTCGACGAACACCTTGATGCGCTCGCCCGGCTCCGGCAGCTGGCTGAACTGCGCGCACGGCACGACGCCCTGCAGGCGCGGGCCGAACTCGACGAACAGGTCTTCGCGGCCGACGACCGTCACCAGGCCCTCGGCGAAGTTGCCGGTCTTGACCTCGGCTTCCTTGCGCTGGGTCGGCGCGAGCAGTTCGCGTCCGGCGATCTCGAGGACCGAGTGGCCGCCGAGGGCGGCTTCGATCTCGTCGTCCAGGTTCTCGGAAGGCTTGTCGCCGCGGCTGGTGTCGTCACTCATGACGCCAGGGTACGGGGTGGCGCAGGCGGGATCCCCACCCTTCCCCGGAGGTCGCCCGGTTGGCCCGTCCGGCCGCCGGGCGCGAGCGCCGGGAGGATCGCGCCGTGAGACCCCGGCTGCGGGGAGGCGGGGCGGCCGATTCCCCTGCGAGCCGGATCCGGCAAGCTCGAGCCACGAGCCGGCCTCCGAGCCGGGCTACGAGCGGACTACGAGTCGGGCTTCGAGCGAACGACGAGCGGACTACGAGTCGGGCTGCGTGAACTTGGAGGGGCCGGTGTAGTAGAAGTCGGGGCCCTTGGCGCGCCGGCCACGGCGGCGACCCTCCAGCTGGGAGACGCCGGCGCCGAGCATGATCAGGGCGCTCAGGAGCGACAGGGCGTGCAGCTCCGGTCGCCACCACCAACCCAGGACCGTACCCAGGGCACAGAGCACGCCGCAGAGCACGAGCAGGCCCGCGAAGCCGCTGGGGGCGGCGGCGTTGGCCGGGTCGTCCATGCGCTTGGGGCCGGAGCGCTGCTCGACCGTCTCCGTAGGGGGCGCGAAGCCCGAGGCCGACTCGACGTCGCTGGGCAGCTTCGTGAGCCCCTGCCGATTGGCGCTGAGCACCTGCTCGGCATCGGGGCGCGGGGTGCGCTCGTCCGCGCGGTAGAGCGCGAGGAACGCGTCGCGATCGTCCTCGCGCAGCCAGCGGTTGCCACGGCGCTCGGCCTTGATCGTGGTCATGTCGCGGCCCATGTCGTCGTGGCCGGGATGCAGGATCGTGGCTTCGTCGCGTTCGCCGAAGACGCGGTCGAGCGTCTCGTACCAGGCGTGTGGATCGCTGCCCGGGGCGTCGCGCAGACCCACGGTACCGATCAGCAGGGTGTCGCCCGTGAACAGGGCGCCCGGGGCCTCGAGGACGATGGCGTCGCGCGTGATGCCGGGGGCGTGATGCACGAGCAGCTCGTGTTGGCCGAGCGGGAGCGTGTCGCCGTCGGCGGCGCGGTGGGTTGCCACCTCGCTGTCCGCAGCGGGGTGGGCCACGACCTCGGCGCCCGTCCGCGCATGCAGGGCCGCCGCGCCGGAGAGATGGTCGCCGTGGGCGTGGGTCTCCACGACCCAGCGCACGGTGGCGCGGTTGTCGGCCAGGGCGTCGAGGGTCTCCCGCAGGTGATCGAGGAGCGGATCGACCACGCAGGCCTCGCGCGAGATCGGATCGATCACGAGGTAGGAGCGGCAGCCGCGCGGGTGCGCAACGGCCACGACGTCGACGGTGCGAGGGTCGCGGACCATGGCGGCATCCTCACCGGAGGGGGGGACGGGCCGCCGCCGGGCTATGCTGCGCACCGGAGTCCCGATGAGAGTCCTCGCCGTCCTGCTCGCGTGCGCCTGCCTCGCCGCCCCCGCTGCGGACGCGGAGGACGGTGCCTTCGTCGGCGTGATGCCGCTCGATGCCGCCCAGGCGCAGAATCGCGATGCCGCGCGCATGGCCCGCTTCGAGCCCTTGGAGGGCGTCCTGGTGGCCAGCGCCCCGATCGCCTGGGGCCGGATCGAGCCGGACGCCAAGGCCGCCGGCGGTTCGCCGTACCGCTGGAAGCAGCTCGACGAGGCCGTGCTCGTGTGGCAGCTGACGGGGCTTGCCCCCGTGCTCGTCCTCTCGCCGGAGTCCGCCTGGGGCTCGGTGGCGAAGGACAAGAGTGCGTGGGCCCTCCAGGTGCGCAAGA
>JARGNS010000149.1:2850-4969 GCA_029213105.1 Planctomycetota bacterium | reverse complement strand
CACGCCGCCCAAGGCGGCCGCGTGGGGGCGCTGGGAGCGGTTCGTCCGCGCCGTCGTGGAACGCTACGACGGGGATGGTCATCAGGACATGCCGGGGCTGCGCCGCCCCGTGCGCCATGTGCAGGTGCTGGGGGGCGTCGATCCCGCCTGGTGGCTCGGCGACGAGGAACAGCTGCTGCGGCTCATGCACCACGCCATCCAGGGAGCTCACGATGCGTCGAAGGGCTGTCGCGTGCTCGCGCCGACCTTCGACCTGCAGGCCACGGGCCATGAGCCGTTCCCGGACGCGCGGGAGTGGGCGTATCGCATCAACCAGATCACACCGACCAACGCGCAGCTCCTGCCCCGGCTCGAGACGCGACGGCACTTCGCCATGGCGCGGCGCATCCTCGCGATGCCGCGCCTGTTCGACATCCTCTGCCACGCCGGCAGCGAGCACATCGGCGACGACGTGGCGAACCTCGGCTTCTTGCGCAGGACCCTCGACGAGGCGGGTGCTGGTGCCAAGGGGCTGTGGCTGCTCGACAACCCGACGCGCAAGTTGGGTGCGGCGCGCGATCCGCGTGTCGTGGCGCCGAAGAAGGCCGAGCGTCGCCTGCGGCAGCGCTGGCTCCCCGCGGCGCGCAACCCACGCCATCCCCAGCACGGGCGGGCACGGGAGTGGATGCGACGGGGCCAGGCGTTCGACCTCGTGCGCGGCTTGTGCCGGGCCCGGGCGGCGGGGGCCGATGCCGTGCTGTTCTTCGCCCCGTGGGATGGCCTGCCGCAGCAGCATCCCAAGCGCGAGCGTGGTGCGGATCAGGGGCTGTTCGTCGAGACCGCCGGCGCGTCCACCACGGCCGGGTTGAAGCCGACGCCCTCGGGCTACGCCCTGGCCCAGGCCCTGAAGCATCTGCGCGGGCATCGCAGCGCCGGCGAGACCCCGCTGGGGGCGCCGGGCCACAGTGTCATCTTCCAGTTCGACCGCGCCGTGAACCGGCCGTGGGTCACCGTCCTGATGCTCGCGCCGCGCCTGTCGTGGGCGGGCGCCCCGGGGGAGGCGCTGCCGGTGCGCAGCGTGCTCGTGACCCTGCCCAGCGGGGCCTACACCCTCGAGTGGGTCCAGACAGGCCCCGCGGCACCCCGCCGCCGGGAGGTGGTGAGTGATGGATCGCTCACGATCGAGCTCGGTCCCGAGCCGGTGTACGTCATCCCGAAGCGCTAGCGGCGTCGCGCCCGCGCCCTCGAGGCCAGACTCAGGCCGGGCCCGGGGTCCAGTCGGGTGCGACGAGTCGGCGGCGGCCATCCCAGGAGAGTGCGGTACCGGGTGCCTGGGGGTCGAACTGCTTGTCCCAGAGCTTGCAGGTGACCTGCTTGTGCATCTGGTCCAGGCCTTCGCAGTAGTTGGTGAAGACGCAGCGGCGGATGGCGCTGCCGTGGCCCGTGCGCATCTTGGCGAACCAGTCCGGGTCCGCGAGAGCCTGGCGTGCACTGCCGATGAAGTCGGCGTCGCCACGTTGCAAGATGGCCTCGGCCTGGTCGAACGTGCAGATGCCGCCCGCCGTCACGATGGGCGTCTCATGGCCGGCCGCCCGCACCGTGGCGCGCACATGGGCAGCCAGGTCCACGTTGCGGCCGAACGGTCCCGCGGCGTCGATGCGCACCGTGGGCATGCACTCGTGACCGCTGGGGCCGGTGTACGGGTACACCGCGTGGCCCACGCGGGGTTGCTTGGCGTCGTCGAACTTGCCGCCCTTGCTGACGGAGAGGAAGTCGAGGCCGGCGTCCGCGAAGCGGGCGCCGTACCACGCCGCGTCGTCGATGCGGGTGCCCCCCTCGATGACCTCGTCACCGAGGAAGCGCGCGCCCAGGGCGTAGTCGTCGCCGACCCGGGCGCGTACGGCCTCGATGACCTCCAGGGGGAGACGCACGCGACCCTCGCGGCTGCCGCCATAGCCGTCGGTGCGACGATTCGTGCGGCTCAAGAAGGAAGCCATGGTGTAGGCGTGGGCGAAGTGCAGCTCGATGCCGTCGAAGCCTGCCTCGCGGGCGCGTGCGGCGGCGCTGGCGAAGAGCCCGGGGAGGACCTGCGGCAGCTCGGCCACATGGGGGAGGTGCAGGTCGCCGACGTCCTCGCGGT
>JARGNS010000149.1:0-2840 GCA_029213105.1 Planctomycetota bacterium | reverse complement strand
GCGAGCACGGCAGCCCAGAGACCGGCATCGCCGGCGGCCAGGTGCGTGCGCAGGGACGCGTCGCTGCTGGTGAGCCACGACTCTTCGTCGTCGTGCGCCGCCAGACGCTCGCGGTGGGCCGTGGTCGGCTTCCAGAAACGCGCGAAGAACTTCTCGACCTCCGGCCGGCGACGGACGGTCAGGAAGTCGATGATCTGGATGAGGAAGCGTGTGCGCCCCTCGCTCTCCTCGCGTACCCGCTCCACCAGGTCACGCAGGCCCGGCACGAAGGCGTCGCTGCCGATGCGCAGCAGGGGGCCGCTCTCGATGTCACGGATGCCGGTGGCCTCGGCCACGAGGACGCCGGGCTGCCCGCGCGCGAAGCGGCCGTACCAGTCGAGGTTGTCCGCGGTGACCTTGCCATCGCCCGTGGCGCGCCACGGGACCATGGCGGGCACCCAGGTGCGCTCCGCGGCCTCCCAGGGGCCCACGCGGCACGGGGAGAACAGACGCGCGGCGCGGGCTTCCTCGGCGCTGGGCCAGCGTGCCTCGGGCAGGGGGACGGGCTTGCGGTGGCCTGCAGACATGCACGCGAGCCTACCCGCCGCTGGGTGTGGGGGTACGCTTCTCGCCTGCCTCGGCCCTGGAAGTCTGCATGCCCCGTCGCCGCCTCGCGCTGATTGCTCTCGTGTTTGCCGTACTGGCCCCGGGTGTCCGGGCCGAGGACGAGCGGCCGAACTACCCCCCGACGAAGAAGAGCGGCCACTCCTACTCGCTGCATGGCAACGCCGTGCAGGATCCGTTCCAGTGGCTGGAGCAGGACGACAACAAGGAGGTCGAGGCCTGGGACATCGCCCAGTACAAGCTGCTGCGCAACCGGCTCGACGTGTTCCCTCGACGTGCCGAACTCCAGGCCATGCTGAAGGCGGAGTTCGATCTCGGCGGCATGAAGTCCCTGCCGACGTTCGAGGGTGGCATGCGCTGGTACACGTACCGCCCCAAGGGGGCGAACCACGCGATCCTCTATCGCACGGATGAGGCGGGCCAGCAGGCTCCGCAGATCATTCTCAATCCCAACCGCTGGGGCGGCGATGGCACCTACGGCATGAAGGCCTGGCACGTCTCTCCGGATGGGCGCTACGTGGCCTACCGGCGGGATGCGCAAGGCTCCGAGGATACGACCCTCTACATCCGTGACACGAACACGGGGCGCAACCTGCCCGAGTCGATCGACCGCACGAAGTTCGCCAGCGTCGTGTGGCTGGAGGACAGCACGGGCTTCTTCTACTCCCGCATGCCTGACCCCGGCTCCGTACCGCGCGGCCAGGCCCAGTACCACCGTCGGCTCTACTTCCACAAGCTGGGTGGGCTCGTGCTCGACGATCCGATGGTCTACGGCGCCGGTCGACCGATGCTCGAGACCTTCCGCCTCTACAAGTCTGCGGACCGCAAGCAGATCCTCCTGGCGCGTGGCTTGCCCTACGGCGCCATCGAGACCTTCGAGTTCGACTGGAAGGACGGGGTCGCCGAGTTCAGGCCGCTCATCGAGAAGCTCGAGGAGCGCACGTTCGTGGACAAGGTGGGCAGCACCTACCTGCTCGACACCGACCGCAACACCGGCCGTCGCGAGCTCTTCTCCGCGGAGGCCGGCGAGAAGGGCGGGCTGACGGGGCTGGAGGCGATCGACGTACCGCGCAGCGACAAGGGCGTCATCCAGGACATGGTCGTCGTGGGCACGGCCACGCTCGTGATCCACGTGAAGGACGACCTCGTCTCCAAGCTCTACACCCGCAACATCGCCGGGGGGGCCGTGCGGGAGATCCCGCTTCCGGGGCCCGGGAGCGTGGGCCGCCGCATGGCGACCCGGGACGGCTCCATGGGGGTCTGGTTCACGTTCCAGAGCTACGACCGTCCGCCGACGAACTACCGTTGCAGCGTGGTGGCCGGAGAGCTGACGATCGTGGCAGAAGACACACTGCCCACGACCGTGATGGCGGATTCCCTCGTCAGCACCAAGACGAGCTACAAGTCCAAGGACGGCACGGGGGTGCCGATCTTCCTGCTGCACCGCAAGGACGTGACCCCGGATGGCACGCAGCCCGTGCTGTTGACGGGCTACGGCGGCTTCCGCCTGGGGCGCTACCCGCGCTTCTCGCGCAAGGAGGCCCTCTGGGCGGATCTCGGAGGCGTCCTGGCCGTGGCGTCCCTGCGCGGCGGAGACGAGTTCGGGGAGGCCTGGCATCAGGCCGGCTGCCTCGGCAACAAGCAGAACGTGTTCGACGACTTCATCGCGGCCGCCGATTGGCTGGTGGAGACCAAGCGCGCGAGTCGTGGCCGCCTCGCCATCCAGGGACGCAGCAATGGCGGCCTCCTGGTCGCCGTGTGCTTGAACCAGCGCCCGGACCTCTGCCGCGCGGCGATCTGCGGGGTGCCGCTGACCGACATGCTGCGCTACCACCGCTTCCAGTACGCGAAGTCATGGACGCAGGAGTACGGCGACCCGGACGTCGCCGAGCAGTTCGCGTGGTTGCGCGCCTACTCGCCCTATCACAACGTGCAGCCCGCCCAGGCCTACCCGGCGGTGCTGGTGACCGCGGGCCTGAAGGACGGACGCGTCAATGCGTTCCACGCGCGCAAGATTGCCGCGCGCTGGCAGGAAAGCTCGATCTCGATCCACCCGGTGTTCTTGCGGGTCGACCGCAAGGGGGGGCATGGCGCCGCGGGACTGGCCAACCGCAGCCGCGAGATCCTCGACGAGTGGAGTTTCCTCCTCATGGAACTCGACGGGCGCGACTGAGCGACGGCGCCGGCCGCGCCCTAGGCGCGTACGGGCGCGCCGAGCATCCGCTTGAGGGCGTCTT
>JARGNS010000148.1:6413-8093 GCA_029213105.1 Planctomycetota bacterium | reverse complement strand
GTCGCGGCGCTCTTCCTGGGGGTCCTGGCTGGCGTGGACGCGGCCGACCGCGCGCATGACTTCGCCGTGCTGCGCGCCCTGGGCTGGCGCGACCGGCGCATCGTGACCGTCTGCATGACGGAGGTGCTGGCCCGCGGGGGCCTGGCGCTGCTGCTCGCCCTGCCGCTGGCCCCCGTACTCGGGCGCCTGCTCCTGGGTCGGTTGGCGCTGGCCGACTTCCCCCAGATGACCCTGGAGCTGCCGGTCTGGGTGTTCGCCCTCGTGGGCGGCGCCGTCCTCGCCGCCCTGCCGCTGGGGGGCCTGCCCGCCCTGCGCGCCGCCACCCGGGTGACCCCGGCCCGCGCCCTGCGACGCCTCACCGGCGAGTAGCGCCTGTCCACGTCACCCGCCCCCCGGGTATCGTGCGCTGCCATGCGGTGGCTCGGGTGGTGTCTGCTGGGACTCGTCATGGGGATGGCCCCTGCCGGGGCCGAGGATCCCGCGGCGGCGCATCCCCGGAAGGCCACCGCCACGGCACAGGCCGCCGCACGCAAGGCCGAGACGGACGGCGACCTGAGCGCCGCCCGGCGCGCATGGGACGAGGCCGCACGGCAGGCGATGCGGATCCCCAACCGGGCGCTCGCCATCCAGTGCAAGCAGGCCCGCGTCGCCGTGGAGCGCCGGCGCGAGGTCCCTGCGGACCTGGCCCAGTCGCTGCGGACCCTCGCCGTCCTGCTCGATGGCGCCGGGCGCTCGGACGAAGCGCTGGCGGCCGCGCAGGAGGCACTCGAGACGTACCGCCGCGCGTCCGATCGCAGGGGCGAGGCCCTCGCCCTCGGCACCCTGGCGCTTGCCCAGCACCACGCGCACGAACACGAGGCCGCGCTCGCGACGAACGCAGCGGCCCGCGCGCTGATGGAGGAGCTCGGGGAACAGCGACACGCGGCGCGCCTCATGGGCAACAGCGGAGCCATGCACAACAGGCTGGGCCAGCACCGCAAGGCGATCGCGCTGCTGCGGCTCTCGCTGCAGCGACGCGAGGAACTCGGCGATGAGCTCGGCGCCGTGACGGCGGTGACGGGAATCGCCCAGGCGCACTACTTCCTGCGCGAGCGCACGCTTTCGCGCTCGCTCTACGAGCAGGCCTGGAAGCGCGCCGCCGGCATCGAGGACGATCACGCGAAGCTCGCCATCCAGAGTGGGCTCGGCCTGCTGGCCTCGGACCGCAAGGAGTGGGCGCAGGCGCTGGAGCACCACCGCTTGGCCCTCGTCCACGCCGACCGCATCGAGAGCCGGCGGGACCAGCTCGGCATGCGTGTGAACATGGTCGAGTTCCTCTTGAAGTTGGACCGCGCGGAAGAAGCGCAAGCCCTGCTGGAGACGTCGCGCAAGTACGCCCTGGGCTTCGGCAACCTCCAGGGTGCGGCACGCCTGCACGAGGTCCAGGCACGCATCCACGAGTCGAACAACGACTACGGCAAGGCCATCGCCGTGCTGCAGATGGCGCTGCTCGCCTACCGCATGAGCAAGGACGAGCCCGGCCAGATCCGCGCCCTGCTCACGCGCGCGGACCTGCGGCAGATCGTGGCCCGCCGCGGCTTCCATGACAGCCGGGCCCTGGACATGGAGAAGCGTCGTACGGACCTGGCACCCGCGAAAGCCGACGCGGAGCAGGCCCTCGCCCTGGCGCGGGGGGGGGCC
>JARGNS010000148.1:4998-6403 GCA_029213105.1 Planctomycetota bacterium | reverse complement strand
ACGACGCGCTCGCCATCTCCAAGGCCGTGACCGCCCTGGCGAACATCCGTGTCGACCTGATGGATCACGAGGGCGTGCTCGCGTTGGTCGACGAGGCGATCGCCGTCGAGCCCCGGCTCGCGTCGCGCCGCTCGCACGAGGAACTGATCCAGGCCAAGGGCAGTACGACCGAGCTCTACCACATCGGGTTCTTCTCGGCCGCGGCTTCGCTCGACATGACCCGGGCGTGGAACCTGCTGGAGCGCGGGCGTGGACGCACGCTGCTCGACCAACTGACCAACCGCGATGAGATCCGCACGCGCAAGATCCCGCAGGCCCTGCGGGACGCAGAGATCGAGGCCCGGGCCGCGGAGCGCAGCACCCGGGCGCGGGTCCACGCGGCGCGACGCAGCCGCAGCCGCGCGCGCATCCGCAAGGCCAAGGCCGCGTACGAAGCCGCGATCGCCCACACCGCGACGGTCGTCGCCGACATCCAGCGCGCCCAGCGCCGCACGGGGGCCCTCCTGCATCCCCGGCCTGCGGACCTGGCCACGGTGCGCCGTGGACTGGACGCTCGCACGGCCATCCTCTCCCTCTCGGTGATGCCGCTGCGCGGCAGCATCGCGGTACTCACCACGACCAAACAGGTACGCGTGGTCAGCGTGTGGACCGACGCGGAGCAGCAGACGGGTGTGCGCGCCTTCACCGAGGCGGCGGACGACGAAACGATGTTCGAGCGCATGGCCGAGACCGTCGCGGAGCTGCAGGCCCGGCTCGAGCTGCCGGAAGGCATCGAACGCCTGCTCGTCTCGCCGGACGGCGCACTCGCCTACGTGCCCTGGTCGCTCGTCTTTCCGAAGCACGAGGTCACGATCATCCCGTCGGCGACCATCTGGCAGCTGCTCGAAGAGAGTGCCGCAGAGCGCGGGGAGGGCGTCTTCGCGCTCGGCAATCCCGAGTACGGCGCCGCGGCAAGCCGGCGGCGGGGCGCAGCCGCAAGTCGCGCCGGCAGCCACTGGGCACGCTTGGTCCCGCTGCCTGCCACGGGCGTCGAGGCCCGCGCCGTCGGCAGCGTCGTGCTCCTCGGGGAGCAGGCCACGGAGGCAGGTGTGCGGGCACGACTCGCCGAGTCCAAGCGCTGGCGCTCCATCCATTTCGCCTGCCACGGCCTCATCGACGCCGCCCATCCCCTGCTGTCCTGCCTTGCCGTCACCGCCGCCGCGCCGGACGACGGCTTCCTCACTGCGGCCGAGGTGTTCACGCTCGATGCCCGTGCCGACCTCGTCGTCCTCTCGGCCTGCGAGACGGGGCGCGGCGATGCCTGGTATGGCGAGGGCGTCGTCGGCCTCACCCAGGCGTTCCTCTTCGCCGGCGCCCCACGCGTCCTGTGCAGCCTCTGGAAGGTCGACGACGAGGCCACGCGCTA
>JARGNS010000148.1:0-4955 GCA_029213105.1 Planctomycetota bacterium | reverse complement strand
CATGGAAGCACCCGCGCTACTGGGCGGCCTGGGTCCTCTGGGGACGCCACGACTGAGGACCGGCGCGGGGGCTTCCGCCGCCGCTAGGATGCCCCCCATGCCGCATCACCCCCGCCCGCGCCTGCTCCCCTCGTCGCTCGCCGTCGTCCTCCTCGTTGCCTCCGCTGGCCTCGCGCCCGGCGCCCAGGCCGAGGAGCTGCCGCGCTCCAAGCCGGCCGAGGTCGGCCTCTCGGCCACGGCGCTCGACAGCATCGACGGCGCGATCAAGCGCCACATCGCCAAGAAGGACATCGCCGGCGCCATCACCGTGGTGGCCCGCAAGGGCCGCGTGGCCTACCTGCGCTCCTTCGGCGCCTTCGCAGACGACTCGATCGTGCGGATCTTCTCGATGACGAAGCCCATCGCCGTGGTGGCCGCGCTCATGCTCGTCGACGAGGGCAAGCTCAAGCTCGACGACCCGGTGGCGAAGTACATCCCGGCCTTCGGCGCGCTGAGCGTGCAGGGCGAGAAGGCCAAGGCCCCGCCGATGACGGTGCAGCACCTCATGCAGCACACGGCGGGGCTCACCTACGGCTTCTTCGGCAACACGCAGATCGACCAGCGCTACCGCGCCCTGAAGGTGCTCGACAAGACGACGGACCTCGAAGCGATGACCGCCAAGCTCGGCGGCGTACCGCTGCTCTTCGAGCCGGGCACGCGCTGGCACTACAGCGTGTCGATCGACGTGCTGGGCCGGGTGGTCGAGGTCGCCGCGAAGAAGCCGTTCGATGTGTTCCTGCAGGAGCGCATCTTCAAGCCGCTCGACATGAAGGACACCGCCTTCCACGTGCCGGACGAGAAACTCGACCGCTTCGTCGCCAACTACACAGGCCGCGCCTTCCCCATCGAGAAGCCGGAGACCAGCGGCTACCGCCAGAAGCCGGCCCTCTCCTCGGGCGGCGGCGGCCTGGTCTCGACCGCACGCGACTACGCGATCTTCGCCCTCATGCTCGCCCAGGGCGGCACCTGGAACGGCACCCGCCTGCTGAAGGAGGCCACGGTGCGTCGCATGACGACGAACCAGCTCCCCAAGGCCCTCGTGCCGATCGGCTTCGGCCCCAAGCCCATGGCCGGGATGGGCTTCGGCCTGGGCGTCTCCGTGCGCGTCGGCGCCCCCAGCCCCAGCAGCAAGCTCGGGGAGTGGGGCTGGGGTGGCGCGGCCAGCACCACCTTCTTCGTCGCGCCCCGCCAGGACCTCGTCGTGGTCACCATGACCCAGCGCATGCCCATGTGGAACGGCCTCGACCGCTCGGTGCGGCCCCTCGCCTACGGGGCGGTCCAGACCCAGGCGCCCGCGCCCAAGCCCGAGCCCGAACCCGCGGGGGCAGGCAAGTAATCCGCACCCGGGCCGAAAGCATGAAGAGCGCCTGCGGACAGACAGGCGGGGCGCCCCCCCAGGGGTAGACTCACGGCATCCCCCCGGAGGAGGCCCCCCATGACGCTGTATCGCCCCGTTCTCGCCGCATGCGCCCTCGCGCTGGCCCTGTTCGCCGTACCCGCCGCCGGCTCGGCGGCAGCCCTCGATGACATCACCGCCGCCAACAAGGCCGGCAAGACGGTCTTCCTGATCGTGACGGACGCCGCGGCCAAGAACCTCGCCGCCGCCCGCACGACCGCCGCCACCGCCTCGCAGCGCACGCCCAACAGCACCGTGCTCGAGCTCAACCGCTCCGACCCGGCGCAGGCCGCCGCCGTGCGCGGCTACCGCGTCGCCGGCGCCCCCGTGCCGATCGTCATGGTCATCGCACCCAACGGGGTTGCGGCCGGCGCGTCGCTCGTGAAGAAGGGCGCCGTCGAGCGCCTGCTGCGCCTCGTGCCGACGCCGGCCAAGGCGGAGTACCTCAAGGTCCTCACGCTGAAGCAGACCGCCCTCGTGATCTTCAGCCACGCGAAGATGCCCAAGCAGAGTCCCCTCTTCCAGGAGGTCTCCAAGGTCGTCGAGCAGAGCAAGGGCAAGGTCCAGCCGGTCCTCGTCGACGTCACGAAGCAGGCCGAGGCGCCCTTCCTGCGCGAGTGGAAGATCGACGCGCGCGCGGCCCAGCCGACCATCATCGTGATGAACCCCAAGGGGCAGACCCTCGGTCGCCTCAGCGGCGCACCGACCGCCGCGCAGCTCATCTCGACCGCCAAGAAGAAGCCCTGCTGCGGTGACCCGACCTGCAAGGGCTGCAACTAGCGATGAACCTTGCCGGTGTCGCCTGGAAGGAACTGAGCCACCGCCGCTCGAGCCTCGTTTCGGGCCTCGTGGCCATCACGCTCGGCATTGCCGTGATCGTGGGTGTGCGGTCGGTGACCGTCGCCTCCGAGCACGCCGTCGCCGTCAAGCTCGACAGCCTGGGCGCCAACGTGCTCGTGCTGCCGCAGGGCGCGACGGTCGACGATTACCACACCGCCGACATCGACGCGCCGACCTTCCCCGAGGAGTACGTCGAGCGCATGGTCACGAGCGCGCTGCTCGGCGTGGAGAACATCTCCCCCAAGCTGACGCGGCGCCTCAAGGTCGAGGGCACGCCGCTCGTGCTGACGGGCATCCTGCCCGACAGCGAGGTCGCCTCGAAGCCCACGTGGCAGCTCGAGGGACTCGAGGGCGCGACCGTCGAACATGTCTGCAGCGGCAAGCTCGGCGCCCACGCCGACCCGCGCCTGCAGCGCAAGGTCATCGACGTCCTCGGCGAGGACGAGTGCATCCTCGGCTACGAGGCCGCCCACCGCCTGAACAAGCGCGAAGGCGACACCATCGAGGTCGAGGGCGTGACGCTCACGGTGAACACCGTGCTCTCGGCCACCGGCACCGTGGACGACGACCGCCTCTTCATGCACCTGCACGCCATGCAGGAGATGCTCGGCATCGGCGCCCAGGTGAGCGCCATCGAGGTCATGGGCTGCTGCGAGCAGATCTCCGAGGGCCTGCTCTCGAAGCTACGCAACGTGCTGCCCGACACGCGCGTCACGGGCATCGCCCAGATCGTGTCCACCCAGATCGAGACCAACCGCCTGATGGACAAGATCAGCTGGGGCATCCTCGTGATCGTGTTGCTCGTCGGCGGCCTGTCGATCGGCAACTACATGTGGGGCAACGTGACGCAGCGCCGCCGCGAGATCGGCATCCTGCGCATGCTGGGCGCGCGCCGCGCCCGCATCATCGGCCTGCTGCTCGCCAAGGCGATCGTGCTCGGCATCGTCGGCGGCCTGCTGGGCTACGCCCTCGGCACCCTCGTCGTCACCATCATGGGCCCGGACACCCTGGGCCTGCAGGTGCGCGCGCTCCCCGGCTGGCTTGGTGGCAGCGTCCTGCTGGCCGTGACCGTGGCCGTGCTTGGCTCGCTCCTTCCCGCCTGGCTCGCCTCGCGCTTCGATCCCAGCGCGAACATGCAGGAGATCTAGCGTGCTGCTCACCACGGAGAACCTCGGCAAGCGCTACGAGCGTCGCGGCGTGGCCGTCGATGCCTTGCGCGCTGTCGACCTCGAGATCGAGGAACGCGCCTTCGTCGCCGTCACCGGGCCCTCAGGCTCCGGCAAGACGACCCTGCTGCTGACGCTCGCCGGTCTGCTCAAGCCCACCGCCGGCCGCATCCGGTTCCGCGACAAGCAGCTCGAGGGCTTCAGCGATGCCCAGTGGGCCTCGTTCCGGCACGCCAACCTCGGCTTCGTGATGCAGAACTTCAGCCTCGTGCCGTACTTGAGCGCACGCGAGAACGTGACCCTGCCGCTGGCGATCGCCGGCTCGAAGGGCGCCGCGCAGAAGAAGCGCGCCACCGAGTTGCTCGAGCGTGTCGGCCTGGGCGATCGCGCCAGCCACCTGCCGCGCGAGCTCTCGGCCGGTCAGCAGCAGCGCGTGGCCATCGCCCGCGCGCTGGCGAACGAGCCCGCGCTCGTGCTCGCCGATGAGCCCACGGGCAACCTCGATCCGGCCCTGGCCACCGACGTCCTCGACCTGCTGCGCAGCCTCAACGAGGAGAGCGGCACCGCGATCCTGATGGTGACGCACAGCCCCGAGGCCGCGCGCGCCGGCACGCACCGTGTGCACATCGAGGACGGCCTCGTGGTCGACGCCTCGCTGCAGCCCGCCTAGGGCCCGCCGCGTAGACCCGGGAGTCCGCGCGCCGCCCTAGCGGTCGCCGACAGGCGGCTCCCAGCCGTGCTCCACGAGGATGCGGCGCATGGTCTTGTAGGGCTCGCGCCCCCCGCGATCGAGCCGCTCGACGACTTCGGTATCACCGTACTTCTCGAGCAGGGCCAGCAGCTTGCGCGCGACCTCATCCTCGGAGAGCGCGTTCTTCGGCGCGAACGATGTCGAGGTCATGCGCTCGCCGATCAGATCGAGTGCCACCTCGGCCTCGACCTCCCGCTGGATCTCCTTGGAGAGCTTCCCCGAGTCGAAGCTGCCGAACGCGTCCTCCCACTCACGCTGGTTCGCCGCACGCTTCTCGGCCGCGCGAACGGACGCGAAGTGGAAGAACCCGACAACGCCCAGCACGAGCACGCCGACGGTGATGCCGGTGAACGCCTGCGGCCGCGCGCGCGCGGCCATGCGGATGCTCACCCGCTCGAGGCCGGTGACTTCGGGCGAGAGCCCCGCCCCCATGCCGACGCGCGTCAGCCGCACGACCCCGACGATCCCCGCCCCGATGGCAAGCAACGCAGCCATGAAGCTCCCGAGTTGCACGAACGGCAGGAAGAACATCACCGCGGCGGCAATGCCCGCGTAGAGGCTGGTCGCGCACATCTTCGCCGCGGCCGTGCGCGCCTTGGCCTCGACCAGTTCGGGCGTCTGCTCGCGCTGCTTGCCCTTCACGGGCGCGCCGCGCTTGCGGGGGCGGGGCGGAGGCGGACGACGTTCACTCATGGCCAGCCACCCTAGCGGAGTACCGTGCCGGGTTTTGTTTTCCTCCGTTCGTGAGCGCAGAGGAAGGCTC
>JARGNS010000147.1:4705-8094 GCA_029213105.1 Planctomycetota bacterium | reverse complement strand
CCGTGGGGTCGGGCGCTACGCGCCCTTGTAGTCGGGCTTGCGCTTCTCGAGGAAGGCGTTGAGCCCCTCGCGCATGTCGGCCGTCGACGAGATGATCCCGAAGAGGTCGCACTCGATGCGCAGGCCCTCTTCCTGGGTCGTCTCGGTGCCGCGCAGCACGGCCTCGGTGGCCATGGCGAGCGCAAGCGGACCGCCCGCGAGCATCGCGCCAGCCAGCTTCTCGGTGACCGCGCGCAGCTCGGCGGCCGGCGCCACGCGGTTGACGAGGCCGAACGACAGGGCCGTGTCCGGGCTGATCGGACGACCCGTGAGGATCATCTCCAGCGCGCGACCGCGACCGACGATGCGCGGCAGACGCTGGGTGCCGCCGTAGCCCGGGATGATCGAGAGACCGACCTCGGGGAGGCCGACCTTGGTCTCGGCGGCCAGCGTGCGCAGGTGGCAGGCGAGCGCGAGCTCGAGGCCGCCACCGAACGCGTAGCCGTTGATCATCGCGATGACCGGCTTGCCGAGGTTCTCGATGTTCGCCAGCACGGCCTGGCCGCGCAGCGACTTGGCCTTGCCGCCCGTGACGGTCTGCGTGGCGAGCTCCCCGATGTCGGCACCGGCCACGAAGGCCTTCTCGCCGGCACCGGTGAGGATCACCACGCCGCAGTCGGTGTCGGCCTTCGCGTGGGCGAAGGCCTGGTCGATCTGCGCCATGACCTCGTCGTTGAGCGCATTGAGCTTGTCCGGACGATTGACCGTGATGGTCGCGATCCGGTTCTCGCAGGCATACGTGACGAACTCGAGGTCCATGGCGATCTCCGTGCTGGGCGGGGGCTAGTTGTAGTCGTAGAAGCCGGCGCCGGTCTTGCGACCGTGGCGGCCGGCGGCGACGAGGCGACGCAGCATGGGCGGCGCGCTGTAGCGGTACTGCTTGAACTCGTGGAACATGATGTCCGCGATGTACATCGTCGTATCCAGGCCGACGAAGTCGAGCAGGGTCAGCGGACCCATCGGGTGACCACAGCCGAGCTTCATGCCGTTGTCGATGTCCTCCTTGGTGGCGACACCGGACTCGAGCGCGCGGATGGCGTCGAGCAGGTACGGCACGAGCAGGAGGTTGACGACGAAGCCGGGCGAGTCCTTCGCCTTGACCACGACCTTGCCGACCTTCTCGCCGAAGGCGCAGGCGCGGTCGAAGATCTCGTCCGTCGTCGCGAGGGTGCGCACGACCTCGACCAGCTTCATGAGCGGGACGGGGTTGAAGAAGTGCAGACCGACGAAGTTCTGGGGGCGGTTCGTGGCGGAGGCCATGTCACCGACGGCCAGCGACGAGGTGTTCGTCGCGAAGATCGTGTGCTCGGGGCAGATCTCGTCGAGCGCGGCGAACAGCTCGCGCTTGATCTCGAGGTTCTCGATGATCGCCTCGACGACCAGATCGCAGTCGCTCATGTCGGCAAGCTGCGTCGTGAACGTCATGCGGCCCAGGATGGCGGCCTTGTCGTCCTCGGAGAGCTTGCCCTTGGCGACGGCCTTGCCGAGGAACTTGTCGATCTTGCCCTGGCCCTTGGCGCAGGCGGAGTCGTCCACCTCACGCACGACCACGTCCAGACCCGCCTGGGCGGCGATCTGGGCAATGCCCGAGCCCATGAGACCGCAACCGACGACGCCGATCTTCTTGATGTCCATAGCGCGCTGACCTCTCGTCTTTCGTAGGGGCCGCGCATCGTAGGGGCGCGCAATCGGGGCCCCAAGCGAGGGTGGGAGTGGATCCCGGCCGGCGCCGGCGGCGCCCGGGCAGGGGCCGCCGAGGCGGCCCGGCGCCTGCCTACTCGAAGCTCTCGCGGGCCAGATCCTCGAACTCACGGCGGCTGAGGTCCGTGAACCGCCGCCCCTGGCGCTTGAGGGTCTCGCGCATGCGCATGACCAGATCCTGCATGCGCTCGTGGGTCTCGGCGGAGCCGCCCACCAGGCGGAACTCCGGCCCCTTGGTCACGCGGTGATGCCCGCCGTCGTCGTCGAGGCCCAGGCCCAGGACCCCGTTGACCTTCTCGTCGGACTGTGCCGCGGGAGCGGGAGCCGGGCCCTGCTCACCGTTACGGGACTCACGCATCGACATGGGCGCGAGCATAGCCCTTTGGAGGACGCGGGGAACCCATCCGGAATACGAAAAGACGCGCTGAAAACGTGCGTTCTGGCGGCGTTCGCACGGGGTTCGTGCAAACCTGGCCCGCGATGGGATCCCGGCGTCCCAGGTTGTGGAAAAGTGACCCGAACGCGCGCGCCTAGTGCGCCTCGGACCAGTTGGCTCCGACCCCGGTGTCCACCACGATGGGCACGTCCAGGGGCATGGCCTCCTGCATGGCCGCGACCACCATGGCCGTGAGGCGCTCCATTTCGGCCTCCGGCGCCTCGAAGAGCAGCTCATCGTGGATCTGGAGCAGCATCCGGGCGTCGTAGCCCTCGGTCCGCAGGAGCTCGTCGATGCGGATCATGGCGATCTTGATGAGGTCGGCGGCCGTCCCCTGGAGCGGGGTGTTCACGGCGACGTTGCGGGCCTGGGCGAACACGCGCTGGTCCTTGCTCTGCAGGTCGGGCAGGTAGCGCCGACGCCCCAGCAGCGTCGTCACGTAGCCGGTCTCCGTCGCGTCCTCGATCGTGCGCTCCTGGAACGCCTTCACCGCCGGGTAGGTGGCGAAGTAGTCGTCGATGAACTGCCGCGCCTCCTGCATGGTCACGCTGGTCTCGCGCGCAAGGCGCTGCGGCCCCATGCCGTAGATCACGCCGAAGTTCACCGCCTTGGCCCGGCTGCGCAGGATCGGCGTGACCTCCTCGGGGGTCGTCTTGAAGATGCGCGCCGCCGTGGCGCGGTGGATGTCCTCGCCGTTGACGAACGCCTCCTTGAGGCCGTCATCGCCGGAGAGATGGGCCAGCAGGCGCAGCTCGATCTGGCTGTAGTCGGCCGACAGGAAGAGATGCCCCTCGTCGGGCACGAACGCACGCCGGATGGCACGCCCCTCCTCCGAGCGGATCGGGATGTTCTGCAGGTTCGGATCGCTGGACGAGAGCCGCCCGGTGGCCGCGCCCGTCTGATGGAAGCTCGTATGCACGCGGCCCGTCTCGGGGTTCACGTAGGTCGGCAGCGTGTCGAGGTAGGTGCTCTTGAGCTTCGTCAGGCTGCGGTAGGTCAGCACCAGCTTGGGGAGCTCGTGATACGGCGCGAGCTCGGCGAGGGTCGACTCGTCGGTTGCGTAGCCCGTGCCCTTGGCCGTCTTCTTCGGCTTCTTGCGGCCCGCCGCCTTGTGCAGCTCGAGTTCGTCGAACAGCAGGGCGCCCAGCGTCGCCGTCGAGCGGATGTTGAACGGCTCGCCCTTGAACGCATGGATCTTGGACTCGGCCTCTGC
>JARGNS010000147.1:0-4695 GCA_029213105.1 Planctomycetota bacterium | reverse complement strand
ACGCCCCTCGAGCTGATCCCCGATGGCCTCGAGCTTGCTCACGTCGAGGCGGATGCCGTTGGCCTCCATGCGTGTAAGCACGGGCACGAGCGGCATCTCCGCATCGCGGAACACCCGCTCGACGTCCTTCTCGACGAGTTCCGCCTGCAGGTGCGCACGCAGGCGCCAGGTGACGTCCGCGTCCTCGCAGGCGTACTCCGAGACCGTCTCCACGGGCACCTCGGCCATGGTGATCTCGTTCTTGCCCTTCCCGATCAGCTCGGACGTGGGGATCTTCTTGATGCCCAGATAGCGCAGGGCCATGCCATCGAGGTTGTGGATCCGACTCCCGGGATCGGAGCAGAAGCTCGCGATCATCGTGTCGAAGTCGATGCCCTGCACGTCGATGCCGTAGCGCCGCAGCATGTGCAGGTCGTACTTCATGTTCTGGCCGGTCTTGGGGATCGCGGGATCCTCCAGGACGGCCCGCAGGCGCTCGAGCACGGGCTCCGCGTCGGCGTCCACGATCGGCTCCGCGAACAGCGTCCCCTCCTCGGCCGCTCGCATGGCCCCCGGCGCCGCGAACATGGGCGGGTCGAGATTGACGGGCACGTAATGCGCCTGCCCCTCCTGCCAGGAGAACGACAGGCCCACGAGCTTGGCCCGGTGCGGGTTGATGCCCGTGGTCTCGGTGTCCCACGAGAAGCCCTCGGCGTCCTTCGTCGCGGCCAGGGCCTTGACGAGCTTCTTGAGCTTCCCGGGGGTGTCCACCAGCTGGTAGTCGACCTCCCCGGTGTCTTCGCCGTCGGGCCTCTCGAGTCGCTCGAGACGCCCCTTGAAGTTGAGATCCGCGTAGAGCTCGCGCAGGGCGGCGATGTCCTTCTCGCCGGGGATCAGGTCGACCTTCGCGGGCAGGGGCACGTCGAGGTCGATCGTCACGAGTTCCTTGGAGAGGCGCGCCTGATCGGCGAACTCGAGCAGGCGCTCGCGCACCCGCTTCTGCTTCACCTCTTCGGCATGCTCGAGCGCGCCATCGAGACTGCCGTACTCGTTGACGAGCTTGACCGCGGTCTTCGGCCCGACGTTCGGCACGCCCGGCACGTTGTCGGAGCTGTCGCCCATGAGGCCGAGCACGTCGATGACCTTCTCGGGCGGTACACCGAACTTCGCGATGGTCTCCTCGATGCCCATGATCTCGGGCTCGCTCTGCCCGGCCTTCATGAGGTTGTAGAGCCGGACCTTGTCGCTCACGAGCTGGAGCATGTCCTTGTCGCCGGACACGATCCAGACGTCCTTGCCCTCGGCGGCCCCCTGGGTCGCCAGCGTGCCGATGATGTCGTCGGCTTCGTAGCCTTCGACCTGCAGGAAGGCGATGCCCAGCGCCTCGACGCACTGCCGGATCCACGCGAGCTGCGGGACCATCTCCTCGGGCATCTTCTCGCGGGTCGCCTTGTAGTCCGGGAAGATCTTGTGGCGGAACGTGTCCTCCGGGCCGTCGAACACGACGGCGATCTCCTCGGGCTGCTCGTCCTCCAGGACGCGATCGATCGCGCCGAGGAAGCCGAACACCGCGCTCGTCTGGACGCCCTGGGCGTTCGTCAGCGGATTGCGGAAGAAGGCGAAGTGCGCGCGGTAGGCGAGGGCCATGCCGTCGAGCAGGAACAGTCGCGGCGACTCAGATGCGGTGCGCTTGGGGGCCATGGGCGCGGATTGTCGGGTGCGGGACCGTCACTCGCCACCACCCGGCCACGCCGAGCGTGGGCGGGTCCCCCCGCACCGATCGGAGGCGAGCGACGCGCGGCGCCGGCCTGCGCGCGGGGCCCGGGGACGATGTCCGGGGGCAGGCCGGTCCTGCGCCCCGGAATCGGGGTCTGGGGGCCACCGGGCGGGGCGCCGGCCCACGCCTGAGTCTTGGTCGCGGCCCGGAGGCGCTAGGATCCCCCCCCATGGACACCGACGCCCCCGCCCCCGAGCTGTTCGTGGCCCGCGATCGGGCCCGCCGGTTCGCCCGCTACATCCGCGAGGCCCTCCAGGAGCGGCGGCTGCACTACCGCGGCGCCGAGGTCGGCATGACCTCCCTGGTGGACGAGGCCGGGGAAGCCCTGGAAGCCGTGGTCGAGGACCTCAAGGCCACCATCGCCGACATCCTGGCCGCCCGCATCCGCGACCGCGAGCGGGGCTACATGGAGATGCCGCTGGTCGTCATGGCGGAGCGCCTGCTCGAGCAGGTGGATCTGGCCCGCCGCCTGGACCGCGCCCGCGAGCAGGGCGGCCTGCCCCGCCGCGACGCCGGCGTGGCCGTCATCGCGCTGCTCGACGATGCCCTGCAGCGCATCGACGCGTTCTGCGGCGCCTACGACGAGAAGCGGCCCCTCGGCGCCGCGCGCCAGACCGACCTGGCCCATGGGCTCGAACTGATCGAGCGCCACCTCGCCTGGGCGCGCATGCTCAGCGACCCCAAGCGCGCCCCCGAGCCGGCCTTCGACCAGGTCCCCCCGGACATCGAGAGCGAGCCGCATGGCCTCGCCGACCTGCTGGCCGCGGCCCGCGGCGCCCTCCCGGGCGCCCCCGGCCCGTGGCGCGTGCGTCCGGCCGGCGCCGGCGCCCCGCTGACGCTGTCCCTGGGCGAGCCGTCGCCGGAGGCCCAGGACGTGCCCCCGCCCGAGCGGCTGGCGCGCGCCCACGAGGTGCTGACGTACGTGCGACCCCTCGGGCTCACCTGCCAGGGCCGACCGGGCGCCCCCGGCGCGGGCCTGCTCTCCGATGCCTCGGCCGCCGAGGCGGAGATCGAGGCCATCGAGATCGCGATCGAGGACGGGACGGCCGGTCGTCTGGCCGTGGGCATGCAGGCCACCGCCGGGGCGGACGCCGCCCTGCTGCCCGCCCACGAGAAGGCCGTGCGCGCCCTGCTCGACGCACCGCCCCTGCCCCAGGACGGCCCGCCGCCGCCGGCGCGCCTCGTGGCCCTCATGGGCGTGCTGAAGGCCATCGACGACGCCCTGCTCGAGCGCGTGATGCCGCGCGCCCAGCGCAACACCGCGATGGTGGCCGCCCGCGGCCTGCCGCGGGAGAAGAACCGCAAGGCGCCGCTGGTGCGCAACGTGACCGTGCAGCTGCAGCAGCAGTTCCCGCAGCTCGCGATGCACCGCGTCGAGGAGATCGCCGGCGCGGTCGCCCACGAGAAGCTCGCCGCCCGCCACATGGATGCCGGTGGAGCCGCCGTGCTGATCGCGCTGCTCGGGCGCCGCTGGAACGCGGGCGGGCGGGACATCCCCGACATCCTCAAGCTCGCCCCGCTCACCGAGGCCGACACGGACGCCCTGGTCGAGGAGCTCATCCAGCTCGGGGCCGTGCGCCGGGACCTGGAGTCCGGACGCGACGTCACGCCCCAGCGCATCACCCGCCTGGAGCAGGCCGCGATGGCCATCCTCGGCCGGCTGGGACGCGTGGAGCCGCTCCCGGGCTAGACGGTCTCGGCGCGGGGCCTGGCCGCGGGACGGGGTCCCGGGCGCAGGACAGGGCCCGGACCGGGGAAGGGCCTAGAACTCGTCGAGGGACTCGACCACGCGGTCGACGAGTCCGTACTCGACGCTCTCCTGGGCGTTCATCCAGTAGTCCCGGTGCATGTCGTCCTCGAGCTTCTCGAGGGCCTGCCCGGTCTCGCGCACGAAGAGCTCATTGGCCTTCTTGCGCAGACGGATGATCTCCTTGGCGCTGATCGCGATGTCCGACGCCGTGCCCTGCACGCCGGAGCTCGGCTGGTGCAGCATCACGCGGCTGTTGGGCAGGATCAGGCGCTGCTCCTTGGGCGGCGCGACCATCACGATCGTGGCCGCGCTCGCGGCAAGGCCGGTGACGATGGTCGTCACCGGGGCCTTGATCGACTTGATCAGGTCGTAGATCGCGAACCCGTCGTCGGCGACGCCGCCCGGGCTGTTGATCAGGAGCTTGATCGGGCGTGTGTCGTCCGCAGCGTTGAGGACGAGTATCCGCTGGAAGATGTCCTTGGTGAGCTTCGGCTCGATCGGGCCGAAGAGCAGCACCGAACGCGACTTGAGGAGGTGTCGCTCGAGAAGGCTGCGGGCGCTGCCCTTGGACTTGCTGGTCATGGCGTGTGGCCTCCGGACGATCCGCGAAGCTACCCGCCCGGGGACGGTTCGACAGCATTCGCCTCACCGGGCACCCCGGCGCGTCTCAATCCGGCAGCGCAGGCGCATCCCGGGCCAGCCGGAAGCCGATCCAGCCCTGGCGCTCGCGGGTGCCGACGCGGGCCCGGTTGCGGGCCAATCCGCGCCAGGTGAGCGCGGCGTTCGGCGCATCGATGTAGGAGCCCCCGAGCACCAGGGCGTAGCGCCCGCGCTGCCCCTGGGCCACGAAGGTGGCGCTCCATTCGGCCGCATTGCCGACCAGGTCGAGCGCGCCGAAGGCGCTGGCGCCCGCCGGGTAGCTCCCGACGGGAGTGAGCCCCCCAGGGCCCTGATCGAGCAGGTTCGCGCGCCCCTTGCGCATGCGGTCGCCCCAGGGCCAGGTCGCCAGGCCGGAGCCCCGCAGGGCGCGCTCGAACTCGTCCGCCGTGGGCAGGCGCGCCCCGGCGTCGCGGGCGTAGCGCTCGGCGTCCGGATGCCGCACACGGGTCGCGGGCAGCGTGGCGTCGACGTCCTCCCGAGGGCGGTAGAGCCCCAGGCGCTTGGGGGACCCGGGCTGGGCCCGCTCGAG
>JARGNS010000146.1 GCA_029213105.1 Planctomycetota bacterium | reverse complement strand
GGGGCTCTCGCTCACGAAGCTGGAGATGGAGACGATCCGCGACCACTTCGTCGGACTCAAGCGCGACCCGACGGACATCGAGCTCGAGACCCTCGCCCAGACATGGTCCGAGCACTGCAAGCACAAGACACTCGCCGGTGCCGTCACCATGAAGGACGCGCGCGGCGAGCGCGTGTTCGACAACCTGCTCAAGGAGACCGTCTTCCAGGCGACCCAGTCCCTCGACAAGGACTGGTGCTGGAGCGTGTTCGTCGACAACGCCGGCGTGATCGACTTCGACGGCGTCGACGGCGTGTGCATGAAGGTGGAGACGCACAACCACCCCAGCGCCATCGAGCCCTACGGCGGCGCGGGCACGGGCATCGGCGGCGTCATCCGCGACATCCTCGGCACGGGCAAGGGCGCGCGCCCGATCGCCAACACCGACGTGTTCTGCTTCGGCCCGCCCGACCTTCCCCTCGACGAGGTGCCGAAGGGCTCCATGCATCCGCGCCGCGTCATGAAGGGCGTCGTCGCCGGTGTGCGGGACTACGGCAACCGCATGGGCATCCCGACCGTCAACGGCGCGGTGCTCTTCGATCCCCGCTACGTCGGCAACCCGGTCGTCTACGCCGGCTGTGTCGGCGTCATCCCCAAGAAGTTCGTCGCCAAGCGCGCGCGTCCCGGCGACCTGGTGGTGGCCTTCGGCGGCCGCACGGGCCGCGACGGCATCCACGGCGCGACGTTCTCCTCCGTCGAGCTGCACGCCGAGAGCGAGACCGTCAGCTCGGGCGCGGTGCAGATCGGCGACCCGATCACCGAGAAGAAGGTGCTCGACATCCTCATCCAGGCCCGCGACAAGCGCCTGTTCACGGCCGTCACCGACTGCGGCGCCGGCGGGTTCAGCAGCGCGGTCGGCGAGATGGGCGAGGAGACCGGCGCCGACGTCGACCTCGCGACGGCCCCGCTCAAGTACGAGGGCCTCGACGCCTTCGAGATCTGGATCAGCGAGGCACAGGAGCGCATGGTCGCTGCGATCCCGCCGTCGAAGTGGGACGCGTTCAAGAAGATCTGCGACGCGGAAGATGTCGAGGCCTTCGTGCTCGGCACCTTCACCGACGACAAGCGCCTGACCGTGCGCTACGGCAAGTCCGTGCTCTGCGACATGACGATGGCCTTCCTCCATGACGGCCTCCCGACCGTCGTCCGCGAGGCCACCTTCGAGGAGGGTGGCGACGCCGAGCCTTCCTGGAAGACCAAGAAGAGCTACGACAAGGACGTGCTCGCGCTGCTGGGCATGCCGCAGATCGGCTCCAAGGAGTGGGTCATCCGGCAGTACGACCACGAGGTGCAGGCCGGCGCCGTCGTGCGCCCGCTGACCGGACCGAACGACGGCCCCTCGGACGCCGCCGTGGTCGCCCCGAAGCTCGGCAGCAACCGCGGCGTGGTGCTCTCCAACGGGATCAACCCCGCGTACGGCGACATCGACCCCTACGCCATGGCGATGGCCACGGTGGACGAGGCCATGCGCAACGCGGTCGCCACCGGCGCCGACCCGGAGCGCATCGCGATCCTCGACAACTTCACCTGGGGCAACTGCAGCCGCCCCTCGACGCTCGGCAGCATCGTGCGCGCGTGCGAGGGCTGCCACGATGCCGCCATGCTCTTCGGCACGCCCTTCATCTCGGGCAAGGACTCGCTCAACAACGAGTTCCGCACCGAGGAAGGCGAGCTGATCAGCGTCCCCCCCACCCTGTTGATCTCCGCCATCGGCGTGATCGGCGACGTACGCAAGACATGCACCTCCGACCTCAAGACCGTGGGCAACCCGGTCTACGTGGTAGGAAACACCCACGACGAGCTGGGCGGCAGTCACTGGTATCGCCTCAAGGGCAAGATCGGTCGCAACGCGCCCCAGGTTCCTGCCGAGGCGCCGAAGTGGATGAAGGCCATCCACCAGACGATCAAGAAGGGCTGGGTGCGCGCAGCGCACGACCCCTCCGAGGGTGGTCTCGCCGTCGCCGCCGCCGAGATGGCGTTCGCCTCCGAGTACGGCATCAAGCTCGACCTGCGCAAGCTCAAGGGCTCCACCAAGGACGCGCAGCGCCTGCTCTTCAGCGAGAGCACGACGCGCTTCCTGCTCGAGGTCGACAAGGCGAAGGCCAAGGACTTCGAGGCCGCCATGAAGAAGGCCGGCATGCCGTGCGGCAAGGCCGGACGCGTCACGAAGGACGCGAGCCTGGTTGTCGTGGGACGCGATCCCGCTGGCGGCCGCGCGACCCACGAGTTCGTCAACGTCTCGACCGAGAAGCTGCGCCACGCGTGGCAGCAGGCGCTTGCGCTGAGCGAGGAAAACTAACCATGGCCGCTCGAGCAACGACGAAGAAGAAGAGCAGCAAGAAGAAGGCGGCGCCTCGCAAGAAGGCCGCCCGCAAGAAGGCCGCCCGCAAGAAGGTCGCCAAGAAGCCCGCCGCCAAGCGCAAGGCGGCCGCCGGCCGCGCCGCCAAGACGATCCGCATCGTCGTGGTCCGGGCGCCGGGCACGAACTGCGACCAGGAGACCGGCTACGCCTTCGAGCGCTTCGGTGCGCAGATCAAGCACCTGCACGCCAACGCGCTGCTCGACAACCCGAAGGAGCTGTCGCGGGCCCACGGACTCGTGATCCCCGGTGGCTTCTCGTTCGGCGATGACCTCGGCGCCGGCACGGTGCTCGGCACGGCCATGCGCACGCGCCTGCTCGACCCCCTCCGCCGCTTGGTGGACAAGGGCGGCATCGTGCTGGGCATCTGCAACGGCTTCCAGGTCCTGGTCAAGACCGGCCTGCTGCCGGGCTACGACGAGACGGGCGACGGCATGCCCAACCGCACCGTGGCGCTCGCCAGCAACCTGCAGAACCGCTACGAGGACCGCTGGATCACGCTCAAGGCCGTGACCAGCAACAGCGTGTTCCTCAAGCACGGCGACACGATCCACTGCCCCGTGGCGCATGCCGAGGGCCGCCTGGTCTGCAGCGAGCCCACGCTCGACCGCATGAGCGCCGCCGACCAGATCGCACTGCGCTACATCGCACCCGACGGCCAGAGCCCGGCGCCGTTCCCCCACAACCCGAACGGCTCCCTGGACGACATCGCCGGGATCACCGACCCGACGGGTCGCATCCTCGGCCTCATGCCGCACCCGGAACGCAACCAGTTCGCCTGGCAGGACCCGCGCTTCCACCGCGGCACCGCGCCCCGCAAGCCCGAGGGGCTGAAGCCCTTCGAGAACGCGATGAAGCACCTCAAGAAGACGTTCTCGTAGGAACGCCTACTTCACGTCGAGACGGTTGCCACCGTCCCGGGCGTTCGCGCTCTGATCTTGCAGGAACCTCCCGCAGCCCACGGTCCCGGCCCGCTCTCCCGGAAGGCAGAGAGCCCACGGCTGCTCGTGCGCCAAGCGGACTAGCGCACCTGCAGCGCGCTCGCCCGCAGGGTGGTCCCCTGGAAGAGCTTGCCGTGGCCGTCGATGATGCGGATGTGGCAGGTCGGATCCTCGACGGTCGTGTCGAAGTCCAACACGGCGAACTCGTGGTCCCGGGAGTTGGCGATGCCCGAGGAGATGACCTCGGTCAGATCGTAGAAGCCGGTCCGCGCCTTCGCGTGCGTCTCGATCTGACTCTCGTGCAGGTCGCCGGAGAGCCAGATCACGCCCCCGATGCGCTCCGTCTGGACCAGCTTCCAGATCCGCTCGAGGTCGAAGCGGTAGTTCACCCACGTATCTTCGCCCTCGACCTCGATCGTGCTGCCCGACGCGATGACCTTGAAGCGCGCGGTCGAGGCGCGCATGCGCTCGGCAAGCCAGCGGAACTGGGCGTCGCCGATCATGCGCTTGCGGCTGTCGTTGCGGGCCTCGACGCGCGAACGGTAGTAGCGCCCGTCGAGCACGAAGAAGTCCACGTCCCCCCGCGAGAGCTGGAAGAACGCACCGGGGACACCGGGCGCGCCAGCGGCGGGGTTGGCCCAGAGTTCCTGGAACACGTCGAGGGAGCGCGCCTTGGTCTTGACCTCCCCGCCGCGGTTGTCGCCCGCAAAGTCATGGTCGTCCCACATGGCGTACGTCGGCACGTTGCGGATGACCTGGGCGAACTGCCAGACGCCGCGCATCCGCAGGTGATGGTCCCAGAGCACCTTGCGGGTCGTCGAGTCGGCGTACACGTTGTCGCCCAGCAGCAACTGGAAGTCCGGCTTCTCGGCAAGCAGGTGACGCCAGGCGTCCTGGTAGTCGTGGTCGTGCTTCATGCACGAGGTGACCGCCAGGCGAAAGCGTGTCGCGGCGCCAGCCTTCGGCGCCGTCCGGAAGCGTCCGGCCCACGTGTCCTCCGTCCGCCCCTTGAACGTGAAGCGGTACACGTAATCCGTATCGGGCTGGAGGTCGCGCACCGTGACGCGCGCCGTCTGGGGGCCCGTCGCCGCGGCCGGCATGGGGATCCAGCGAGCGGCGGTCTTGGGGGCGTCCGCGGGGCGGTAGTAGAGGCGTACCCCCGGGCGGTAGCCCGTGTAGAACCACAGCACGGCGGTCGTCGGCCCGACGTGTCCGACCAGCGGGCCGCGGGGGCGCTGGGGCTTCGCCTCGAGCGGGGCTGCGAGGAGGGCGGCGACGAGGAGGATCAGGAGGGCGGCGAGGGTGCGCGTCTGCATGGCGAGATCCTAGCCCAGCGTGCGGGGAAGCCCGTCGACACGCGGGGAAGATAGGAAAGCGCCCCGCCGTGGCTACCCTCGCCCCTGGCCCCTCGGCGCCCTTCCCCTTCCTCACACCGGACAGACCATGACCAAGTACTTCAAGATGACCCTGGGGGCCGGCGTCGGCCTGCTGATCATCTACGCGATCATGCGCGCGGCATTCCTCTTCGTGCATCGCGAGTACTTCGTCGGCGTGCCCACGACGGACATTGCGATGGCCTTCGTGCACGCGCTGCGCTTCGACCTGGCGGGGCTGATCATCCTGAACATCCCGGTGATGATCCTGCTGAACGCGCCCCTCCCGCAGATCAAGCCCCGCTGGTGGAAGCGCATCACCTTCGTGATCTTCGCCCTCGCCAACACGGCGGGCTTCCTGCTCAACCTGGCGGACCTGGGCTACTACCCCAACGTCCAGCGGCGCATCATCTTCGAGCCCTTCGACCAGACGGAGCACCTGCTGGTCTGCTTCCCGGGCTGGGTCGAGGAGTTCCCCCTCCTGATCTTCGGCGGCTTCGCGGTCCTCGGCCTGCTGATGTGGATGCTCGCCATCGGCGCGCGGCGCCTCGACCGGGCTTTCGAGGAAACGACCGGCATCTGGCGCACGCACATCTGGGCCGCGGTGCTCATCGTCATCTGCGGCCTCGGCATTCGCGGTGGTCTGCAGGACGGCATCATGCGCCCGGCCGATGCGTTCAGCTACAGCACGCACACCGCCGTCGGAGACCTCACGCTCAACAGCACGTACACCGTCCTGCTCAACGGCTTCCTGCCGAGCTTCCCGGTGATGAAGTCCATGCCCGAGGACGAAGCCGTCGGCATCGCACGCGCCCTGGTTTCCGGCCGCGACGACACCTGGCTGGATGCTGCGCATCCGTTCCTGCGGGAGACCAAGCCCGAGGGCGAGCCGCGCAAGCTCAACGTCGTGATCTTGATGCAGGAGAGCTGGACCGCGGCCAACGTGGGCCCCGACGAGAAGGGCATCAGCCGCACCCCGCACTTCGACGCACTCGCCGCCCAGGGCGCGCTGTTCACGAACTTCCTCGCGACGAGCCAACGCTCGAGCGAGGCCGTGCCGTCCGTCATCACGGCCGTGCCCGCCATCTTCCGGCGCCCGATCATCGGATCGCGCATCGAGCTCGTCCGCTACCGCGGCATGGGCGACATCCTGCGGGAGCATGGCTACACCTGCTCGTTCCACCACGGCGCCTCCCCCACGATCGAGGGCTTCCGCGGCTTCTCCAAGCTGGCCGGCTTCCATCACTACTACTCGCGCGACGACTACGACGGCGAGGAGGAGGCGGAGGAGCGCAACGACGGCAAGTGGGGCATCTTCGACCACCTCTTCTACCGCCACGCCGCGCGGACGTTCGACGCGGTGGACGGCCCCTTCGCGGGCGTGATCTTCGGCCTCTCGCCCCACGACCCGTATCGCATCCCGCCCTCCCTGGCGAAGCAGTTCGAGACCGACACGGGCGACACGGCCTACCAACGTCATCTGCGGTACTCGGACTACGCGCTGCACCAGTTCTTCGAGTACGCACGTACGCGGCCCTGGTTCGAGAACACGATCTTCCTCATCACGGCCGACCACACACGCTTCGCCCCTCCGGGGAGCCTGTACGAGTCATTCCACGTACCCCTGCTTGTGTACGCGCCGGGGCTGGTGGAGCCCGCCGTGCGCTCCGAGCTGACCTCGCACGTGGACATGCTCCCCACGGTGATCGACCTGCTGCGGCTGCCCACGACCCACGCCTCGATGGGCCTCTCGGTCTTCGACCAGGCGCATCCGCATCGCGCCGTCGTCAAGCGCAGTGGCCGCTACGTGATCTTCGGCGAGACGTACGCCCTCCAGAGCGACCTGCACGGCACGGAGGCGCTGTACGCCTACAAGGAGGACTCGCGGTTCGAGACGGACCTCGCCGCGAAGCACCCCGAGGTGTTCGCCCGCCTCTCGCGCGAGTTGCACGCCTGGCTCCAGGGCGTGTCGACCGCGGTCGTCGAGGACCGCATGTGGCCGGCCGCACGCTGAGGCCTGTCGCGCAGCTTCGAGGACGCGACGCGCAGCTACGAGGACGCGACGCGCAGCTTCGCAGGCGTGCCGCGCGTGGGCGGACCTAGACGCCGAACTCGCGGCTGCCCGAACCCGCCACGCGATCCTGGGCGTCGCCGCGGAACGACGTCCGCCCGAAGACGAAGGCTCCCACGATGCCCCCCAGGTGCGCGAGGAACGTCGGCAGGTCCAGGGTCGCGTGGAAGCCTACGATCCCTTCCCACAGCCCGCCGCCCGACACCAGGACGACCTGGGCGAGTGCCGCGGCCCACGCCGCGATGCACGCCAGCACGACGCCCCGCAGGCCGCTGCGCTCGCGCGTGATGAGCGCGCAGCCGAGCCCGATGCCCACGCCGATCAGCCAGGGGGCGAACCAGTCAGCGCCGAGGCCGGCGCGGAAGAGGAAGAAGCCCACGACGCCGCCGAGGGCAGCACCGAGATAGGAGCGCGTGTCCCAGGCGAGCCAGTTCACGCGGACGGCCTCTCGCCTCGTGCCGGCAGGTGGTAGAGCCGCCCGGCGCGCGCATCGACGGTGAAGCGGATCAGCCACGGGTGCAGCTTCTCCAGGATGCGATCGAACCCGGCCCACGACTCGGCGAAGGTGAAGCGCGTGTCGTTCGGATTCGAGTGATGCCAGGCGTGGTAGCTGGCCGTGGCCAGGCCCCAGCTCGCGGGCGGGCGGTCGGGCCGCACGTTGCGGATCGACACGCCGGTCCACCAACCGTGCTGGTAGCAGTGGAACACGAGGCTGTGCACCCACTTGAGGGCGGCTCCGGCCACGAAGCCGACATTGCCCGTGAAGAGGGTGAGTACGCTCATCGCGACGAGCAACCCGAAGGCCGCGGAGTTGTAGGTCGAGAGCTCGAAGGCGTCGAGTTGCGGACCGCTCTTCGGGCCGTTGTAGCGCCGATGGTGGCGCGCATGCGTCTTCCGGTAGCGATCGCGGTCGTAGTGCACGAAGTAGTGATCGAGCACGTAGACCATGTCGGCCACGAAGAACACGGCGAAGACCGTGATGAGCTCGGGGATGTAGTCGGCGAGGGTGGAGAGCACGAGGACACCCGGGGAAGGACGGGGGGCTGGAAGCGGCATCCTACGCCCCCCTGCGCCCGGAGGCACGCTCCGCGCCCCTGACGCCGCACCACCGGTGCCGAGAAGGCGGTCTTCCAGGCTTCGCGCGCCGCGGGCCTCCATTCGTCACCACCTCGCGGCCGTCGAGAGCTGACCCGGCGCCGGATTCGGCATTGGACCCCACCCCTGGGTGCCGCGTCGGATAGGGTGGCTGGTGGCCCCGCAGGGGCCAGCTCCGCATCCGGCCCCGAGCCCCGCCGAGAGTCAAGGGTTCTGACGGCGCTGCGGAGTCGTG
>JARGNS010000145.1:796-8145 GCA_029213105.1 Planctomycetota bacterium | reverse complement strand
TAGGAGCGGGAGACCTACCGGAGGACGAACTCGTGCGCCACAGCCTCTTCATCACCGTGACCGCCGTGTCCGTATTGCTGCTCGCCGGTTGCGGCGCGAGCGATGAGTACAACATCATCGATCCCGGCACGAATCCGTCGCCGTCGGAGATGCTCGACGCGGACGTGGCCGAGGCCCTGGCGATGGCGGGTATCACCGGCGTCACGCGGCCGCAGGCCGACAGCGACGAGCTCGTCGCGCTCGGCGAGGCCCTGTTCTTCGACAAGATCCTGTCCGGCAACACGAACATCTCCTGCGCGACCTGCCACCACCCGGTGGCCGGAACGGCCGATGGCCTGCCGGTGTCCATCGGCGAAGGCGGTACGGGCCTCGGGGCGAACCGCGCGCAGGGTGCGGGGGCGCTCATCCCGCGCAACGCCCCGCACGTCTTCAACGGCGGTGTCGTCGGCGTCGATTCCATGTTCTGGGACAGCCGCGTCACACGAGATCCCGTGACGGGGGAGCTCGACACGCCGGAGCCGGATCTCAATGGGCTCGCGCCCGTGCTTGCGGACTACGCCGCCCAGCTCACCAGCGCGCTGGCAGCGCAGGCCATGTTCCCGGTCACCTCGCACGAGGAGATGCGCGGTCAGCCCCTGAGCAACCCCATCGCCGACGCGCTCAGCAACCAGGAGGTCTGGGAACTGCTCATGGAGCGCCTCGTTGGAACCAACGACGGGATGACCGGCGGCATCGCCGAGTACCGCGCGCTCTTCTCGGCAGCCTTCCCGGCTGTCGTGAACTTCGACGACTTCAACTTCGGGCACGCCGCACGCGCCATCGCGGCGTTCGAGCGCACGCGCTGGACGGCCATCGACACGCCGTTCGATCGCTACCTGGGTGGCAGCCTGGGCGCCCTGAGCGATGCCGCCAAGCGCGGTGCGATCCTGTTCACGGGCAAGGCCGCCTGCGCGCAATGCCACGGTGGCCCGCTGCTCTCGGACTTCCAGCATCATGGCGTGGCCGTGCCGCAGGTCGGGCCGGGCAAGAACGCTCCGGGCGAGGACCTCGGCCTCAGCCTGGAGAGCGGGCAGGTCGCGGACGACTACAAGTTCCGCACGCCGCAGCTGCGCAACGTGGCCCTGACCGGGCCCTGGATGCACGACGGTGCGTTCACCTCGCTCGAGGCGACCGTACGCCACCACCTGGACCCGCTGAGCAGCCTCGCGAACTACGACGCCGGGCAGCTGCCGGCGCCGTTCGACGCCACCGTCGACCTGGATGCAGGCCGCAACGCGGCGCGCGCCGCCGCGCTCTCACCGCTCCTGCAGAGCCCCGTGGGGCTGAGCGACGCCGAATTCTCGGATCTGATGAGCTTCCTGCACGCCCTGACCGACCCCGCGTCGCTCAACCAGTTGCCGCAGATTCCGGACACCGTCCCGAGCGGGCTGCCCGTCAAGGACTGATCTCCGACGCTGCGAGTACCCTGAGGCGCGGAGGACCCGCCCATGGGACGCTGCTTGCTCGCCCTTGCCCTGCTCGCCTGCCTTGCGCTGCCCGTGCATGCCGACGACGCCGAGAACGCCGCGGCGACCGAGGCCGCGGCTGCGGCGCGCGCCAAGCTGCCCGCGCCGAATCCCGGCATCTCGTTCGCCTACGAAGGTGACCTGATCATCGATGACCTCTGGGCCGGCGAGGTGCGGCTGACGGCGAAGCTCGCACGCGCCGGCCGTGACTTCGTGTGGCGCATCACCGAAGACACCTTCATGGACTGGACCGGTGGCGAGGTGCGCGAGAAGCTCATGGTCCATGCGGGCCGTGACCTGGCGATCCAGAGCGGCACGTACGAGCGCACCGATCGCGAGGGCACCGTGTCCCTCGGGTTCTCACGCGGCAAGGAGGGCTTCGACGTCCAGCGTCGCGTGCGCAAGCGCGAGACCTGGGGCAAGACCGAGACGCTCGTCATGAAGAGTGCGCCGCAGGCCCTGGGGGGCCTAGGCTCGATCCTGATGTTCCTGCGCGCCACCGGTGCCCAGAAGAAGGGCACCACGTACGCCCTGCCGTTCGCGGGGGCCAGCGCGTTCAAGCGGCTCGAAGACGCGACGCCCACGACGATCACGCTGGAGAGTCGTGGCGAGGCCCTGTGGAAGGGTGGCGACAAGCGCTTCGAGACCGACGTAGTGCGCTTCAGCCCGGGCGGCACATCCTGGGATCTGCATCTCTCGCGGGATCACAAGAAGCTCATCGCCATGGTCAGCACCACGGGCCCCGTGCGCATCGTGCCGGCCGGCCTCGCGGGCGCGCGCATCACCGCCGATCCGCGCGAGCCGTCCACGACCTGGAAGCAGGCCTTCCTCAAGTTCGGCTTCGGCTACCACATGGCGCGCAAGGGACTGCTGCTCGAGGCGTTCCACTGGCCGCTCATGTACAAGCACGAGGTCGAGGTGCTCAAGCGCTGGTCGGCCTCGCGGCCCCTGGAGGAGTTTCGGGACGCGTGGATCAGTGAGTTCGTCGCGGGCTCGAAGCACCGCGACGTGCCGGCCACGCGGCGGCTTCTCTCGATGACCCTCTCCACCGGCAAGGTGAAGAAGGAGACGGCCGACGAGGTCATCTTCTGGGCGCACCCCAACTTCGGGGGCGGCACCCAGCGGACGTACTACCTCAAGAAGGTGGACGACCGCTGGGGCCTCTGGCGCATCGACTTCAAGTAGTCGCGCGCCAGGCGTCGGATGTGAACCATCGACGCTGCATTCGCGGCGACGCTACTTGCCCGTCGTGGGCTTCGCGGCCTTGCGCGTGTAGCTCATCTTGGCGCTGATCTGTTCCTTGCCCGTCGAGGCCGGCGTCATGTAGTGCGTCTCGATCACCTTGTCGGCGGACTCGAACGTGATCGCCTGGCGGATGGGCCACGCGTTGCCCCCCGGGAGCTTCTTCGTGCCGTGCATCGTGAGCGTCTTCGTCGCGGCGTCCCACGAGCCGCGGTAGGTCTCGATCCCCGTACCCATCGACATCATCCACGTGCTGACGAACTCGCCGGCCATGCGGTCGAAGCCCATGTGGCCGGTACCGACAATGAGACCCATCGGCCCGGGCGGGCCCTTGTAGTCGGCGGCCAGGAAGCGGCCACCCATGATGGACTTGAACGTCGTCTCGCCGCGGATGGGGAACTCGCCCATCGACTCGGTGTAGGCCACACCCTCGTTGACCCACGTGCCGATGAAGCGCTTCAGGAGTTCGTGCTCCGCACCCGGACTGCCCATCTGGAACATCTTCGCCTCGACCTCGGCGACGGTCAGCGGCTTGGGCTTGGGCTTGTCCTCGGTGAACGCGGCGCCCGAGGCGAACGCGACGACGGCGACGCCGGCGAGCAAGGCGGTGAGGTGGGTGAGCTTCATCGGGCATCTCCTGGAGGGCTGCGGGCCCCGCAGGCTAGCCAACGGGGAGCGGCCGGTCTACCCGGGCACCATGAGGGCCTCGAAACGCTGCAGGACCCGACTGGGGGTGAGCAGCAGTCGCCACAGCCGGTGGCCGCCTTCGCCCGGCAAGCGTAGGGGGGCGGTGACCGCAGCACAGCGGCCCCAGGCCGGGACCCAGAAGCGGGCGGCGCTGGGCTTGCGGAAGATCGTCAGCGTGGGGGTGCCCACGGCGGAGGCCAGGTGGGCGATGCCCGAGTCCGTGGCGATGACGCCCGCCGCGCCGGCCAGCGCGCCCGCGACGCGATCCAGGGGCCCGGGGACGACGACGGGCAGTGCGTCCCCGGCGTGGGCGCGCCAGGTGCTCTCCTCGTCGGGGGCGACGAGGAACGCCGGCTGCCAGTCCCGGGCTCGCAGCTGGGCCGCGAGGGCCAGCCAACGCCGCGGCGGCCAGTTCTTCGTTGCCCGTGCGCTGGTGGGATGCAGCAGCACCTGGCGTGGGTCGCGGGGCACGGGCGTGGGGGCCTCGGCGCCAGAGGCCTCGGGCCACGCGTCGATGCCGAGCGTCGACTGGCAAGCGCGCTGCAGGCTGATCCCGTAGGGACGGTCGCGCAGCCAGTCGTCCTTGCCGAAGTGCACGCACGGGCTCGGCCACGGCAGGTCGGCGGCCGACACGGCCGGGTCGCCGATGAAGGCGGCGTCCGCCGCGGCGAGGGCTGCGCGCAGGGCGTCGGGCTCCGCGCGCGCCACGCGTGCCCAGGGGTACCACGTGCGCAGCGCCGTCAGTCCGTCATGCAGCACGAGCACCTCCCGCCCGGCTGCGTGCGCGCCATGGGCCAGGGGCATGGCGAGTACACCGTCGCCCAACGCCGGCGCAGGAACGAGGACGAGGGGCATGCGCCTGCTACCGGACCCGGCCGAGGCCGCCGAGGGCCCGCGGGGCGGACGCACCACCCAGGTCCGCCGGGGTCTCTGCGGGGTAGGCCGTCAGGCTTCCGAGCCGCCAAGCTGCCGGGCGCGGGATCCAGGTGATTCGCATGGGCTCATTGTGACGCGCGCGGTCCACCCGGGGCAAGCGGGCCCTCGCGGCGATCGTCCCCGTCCGGGCCGGTCCGCCGCGCGTAGGCGAAGGCGGCCCCCAGGAGCACCAGGCCCAGGATGCCGGTCACGAAGATGCGCAGCGTCAGCTCCGCCGTCGCGAGATCGTGCAGGCCCACCTTCAGGACGACGAGTCCGAACAGGCCCAGCGCCGGATAGCGCAGGCGCTTGTCCCGTCGTGCGAAGCCGATGGCGAGGGTCACGGCCGCGAAGAGCGCCATGTACACGCTGACGAGCACCGCAGGCCAGGCCGCGCCGAGATCCTTCACGAGATCCCAGAGCTCCGCGTAGCCGATGCCGAACCCCAGCAGCAAGCCACCCAGCAGGGCACCCGTGGCCGTGGGCCTGCGGCTCGCGCCGTCCAGTCGCTCGTAGGGGAAGGCCCAGGCTCCGGCCAGGACCAGGAGCCCGAGCAGGAAGCGGAAGTCGAGGAACGGCACACGGGCCGGAAGATGGCCCCAGGCCGAGTGCAGGGCGTAGCCCAACGCCGCGGCGGCGAACAGGTAGAACGCGACGAGGACCTGCTGGCCGCGCAGTCGGCGCACCAGGAAGGCCAGCGCCGAGGGGGCCGCGCGCGCCGCGGCGACCTGCGCGGCCGTCCACGGACTTGCCGTGATCGCGCGCTCCGCATCGGTGAGCATCTTCAGGACGGCGATGCCTGCGACGGCGAGGGCGCCGGCGCCAAGCAGGGGATGGCGACGCCGACCGAGCCACCCGAGCGACACCCCGGCGACCGCGAAGTAGATCGTGTGCCAGGCGTCACGCGCCAGGCGCTCGAGCGACGCGACTGCCGAGACCATCTCCCGGTGGCCGGCGAGGACGGGCAGCGCCAGCGCAAGCAACCAGAGCGAGGCGGCGAAGGGCATGCGGGGGCCCTCCTCGTGGCGGTGGCGCCACGCGGTGTAGCCGGCCGCGCATGCGAGCAGCACGCCGCTGAGTGTCATGGGGTCGAGCAGCGGGACGCGTACGTCCACGAGGGTCGTGAAGCCCTGCGCCACCCAGAGGATGCCGAGGAGCCAGAGTTGCAGCATGCCGTGGAGCACGAGGGACGGCAGCTCGCGGCGTCGCGCGAAGGCCAGGACACCCAGCGCCCAGGCTGCTGCGAGCGTGAGGGCGATCGGCAGCCAGACGGTGTCCTGGGCCTCGAAGCGCGCACCGGCGTGCAAGCCCACCCCGAGCGTGAGGAGGCCGGACCACGCGGCGATGGCGCGGGCCACGGCGTGACGGCTCAGGACCAGCACGGCGGCCGCCGTGGCCGCGGCGATGGGGAAGAGCACGAACACGTGCTGGGCGTCGGAGGGCACGACCGCGAGCACGCAGGCCAGGGGGGTGGCCACGGCTGCGGTCAGGTCCCCGACGACCAGGCGCGGCCGCAGGGCCAGGGCCCCCAGCGCGACGCAGGCCAGACCCCAGACGCCGACGGTCTCCTCCGCCAGCGGGAAGTCCCCGGGCAGGGCGCGCAACGCGAGGGGGACGCCGAGTGCCACGAACACCCCGCCGACCCGGGCGAGGGCGCGCACCAGCAGGCCCGCGTGGCCCTCGCGCCCCGCAGCGCCCAGGGCGCAGGCGAGCGCGGTCCAGCCGAGCCCGGCCAGGAGGGCGGTCGTCATCATCGCCGGATCGGGCCCCGCGCGTCCGAACGCCAGGACGACGAGCATGAACTCGAGTGCGGCCACCGCCCACGGGATCACGAAGGCGCGCTCCGGGCCGAGGACCTTGCCTCGCACGAGGCGCACGATCTCCGGTGCCATCAGCCCGGCAAGGTAGAGGTGCAGCAGCGTGTACGTCGTGGCGTCCACGGCGCCGTGCAGCTGCAGCCAGCGGACGACGACCACGCCGGTGCCGACGAGGCCCACGATGCGCGCGCTTGCCCAGGACCAGCGTTCCTCCATCCAGGCGGACCAGCCGTGCAGCAGGAGGAGGTACACGAGCAGGAAGCCGCCGTTGGCCAAGGAGGCGTCGGCAATGAGCGGGGCCGCGAACGCGCCCGCGAGGGCCATGCTGGCCAGGGTCTGGTGACGCAGGGTGCGCGCGAGGACGTGACCGAGGCCCGAGGCCGCGATGAGCATGCCGAGCGCCAGCGTGTCGCCGACGAGGTCGTAGCGCAGGTGGGCCGTGATCGCCGCCAGGTAGGCGGAGGCGGCGCCACCGCCCCAGAGGAGCGCGACGTAGCGCGTGGCCACGCGCGGGCGCAGCCACGCCCCGACCCCGATGAACAGCGCGGCGAGAGCGTAGATGGACGCGACCTTGCCGAGGGGGGGGAGGCCCTTGTACGCGAGTTGCGCGAAGTAGCCGGCGGCGAGGAGCACGGCGGCCACGCCGATGCGTCCCAGGACGGCGAGCCCGAAGAAGCGCTCCCAGTCGGGGGGCGAAGCCGGCGCGTGCGTGCGCGGCTCGGGACGCGGGGAGGGTGTGCTCCGCGGCTGCGGCGTGGGGGGCTGGCTCACGCGGGTGCGGGTCGCGTGGGGAGCAGCGCTCGGCGGCAGCGGCGGCGGCAGGGTGTCGGCGGAGGCCGGCTCCGGCGAGGGCAGCTGGACGGGGGGCGTGGGCGCTTCCGGGCGAGGCCTCGGCGTGGGTCGAGCGATGTGTGCCTGATCGAGGGCGAGCTCCATGGCGGCGAGGCGTCGCTCCATGCGGGTCAGTCGAGTGGCGAGGACGCGATCCATCGAAGCCTCCATACTTAGCACTTGCTAGGTAGAAAAGTTAGCCTACGCTAGCGACATGCGCAACTCCGATTCCGTTTCTGGTGATCCCTCTCCCGTCCGCAAGCGCCGCCTGCCCTCGGCCGAGCGCCGCGAACAGATCCTGGGCGCGGCCCTGCCGTGCTTTGCGCGGCGGGGCTACATCGGCGCCGGCACG
>JARGNS010000145.1:0-737 GCA_029213105.1 Planctomycetota bacterium | reverse complement strand
ATCTGGCCCGGGCGGCCGGCATCACGGAGCCGATCCTCTACCGCCACTTCGAAGGCAAGGCGGGGCTGTTTCGTGCCGTGGTCGAGCGGGCGGGGGATCAGCTGACCGCGGCGCTCGAGGAGGCCCTGGGGGGTGTTCGTGGTGCGCCGAACCGCCTCCGGCGCCTGGCCGAAGGCCTCCCGCGCATCCTCGAGCGCCATCGCGATGCCCTGCGGGTGGTCAACGCCGCGGCCCTCGCCCACGAGGAGGCCGAGATCCTGGCGGCGGCCTCGCGTTGCGCACGCCGCATCGGCCACGCCCTCACGGCGGCGTTTCGCGGGACGGGGTTGCGACCGGGCGTGCGCGCGGAGACGGCGGGGTTCCTGCTGCTGGAGGTCGGCCTGGGCGCGGCCATGTTGCGACCGCTTGCGGTGCCGGAGATGGATGCGCCGGACTATGTCGAGCGCGTGATCGGCGCACTGCTGGGCGGCATCGCGGGTTGAGCCCGCGCCCCGGCGGATCCGTTTGCTAGTCCGCCGCGTCCCGGGGCGTGAAGGCCGCGCACGCGACGAACAGGAGCAGCGCGCCCAGCACGGTGCAGCCGTGCGCGATGAGGAGCGCGTTGGACGGCTCCCCGCGCGTGGAGCTGACGGCGATGGGGGGGATGGCCAGCCCGGCGGCGAAGCACAAGACGGCCAGCCAGAGAGGCGTCGCGCCCCCGCGCCAGTTCAGCCCCAGTCGCTTCGAGGCCAGGATCG
>JARGNS010000144.1 GCA_029213105.1 Planctomycetota bacterium | reverse complement strand
AAGCTGGCGATTCGGCATGGGGATCTCCTTCGTCTGCCGCCATGATCGCGCTTCTTGCACGCCCCGCCACCGTGCAGCCATTTTCCAGCCCCTGGTTTCGTGGCAGGCTGTCTCCCCATGACGTCACCTGACGTCCGCACCCGGGGAGCGTCGCGCGTGTCCACGAACCGTCCGCTTGCGTGGATTGCTCCGTTGCTCCTGCTCCTGGGGGCCTGGCTCGGTGGCTGCGGCGAGGAGCCCTCCCCGGCCCACCAGGCGCTGGCCGCCCTCCGGCACGAGGGGGAGCTGTTTCCGCTGGCCGAGGGAACGCGCTGGACCTGGCGCGCGCGGCTGGGGAACCGGGCCTGGGAGGTGCGCGCGCACAAGCTGGGCGGCGACGTGCGGGCGCGCGACGGCCGTGACGTGCACTACGAGTTCCTCTACGCCGACCTCGACGACGAGCTGGTCGACGTGATGAAGAGCATCTACGCGAACCCGCCCGAGGGGCCGCAGGAGTTCCACTTCGATGCCTTCCGCTTCCGGATGCAGCACGATCCGCCCGTGCCGATCCTGCCGGTGACGTTCGAGCTCGGCGCACGCTGGACCTGGACGGGCAGGCTGACGATCGACGGCGACAAGAGCGATGTCACCACCACGCTGCTCGTCCAGCCCGTCGAGCAGATCACGACGCCGGCCGGCACCTACACGGCCTTGCGCGTGGACGAGACCGCGCCGGGCGTGAGCATCGTGCGCTGGTTCGCCCCCGGTGTGGGGCTGGTCCAGATGGAGGTGGTCGCGGTCGCGGCGGACGCGACGACGAAGGCGTTCCGACTCGAGCTCCTGGCCTTCGAGCCGGCTCCCTAGAGGCCGCTGCGCCACGGGAGCCCGGGGCCGGGAATCACACGGCAGCCGAGCAACTCGACCTCGGGCGTGAGGTACTCCGGCAGGACCGGCTCCTCGCGGCAGAGATCGGTCGAGAGGTACTTCTTGTTGCTGTCGCAGAAGACCGTGGCGACGGCGCGGCCGTCCCCGGCCTCGTGGGCGAGCTTGAGTGCTCCGAGGAAGTTGGCGCCGGCGCTGATGCCCACGCCGAGGCCGAACTGCGACGCGAGGGCCTGGGCCATCAGGATGGCATCGCCGTCCCAGACATCCACGATCTCGTCCAGGGCCTCGAGATCGACGATGGCAGGGATGAACTCGTCGCTGATGCCCTGGATGCGGTGCTTGCCGACCCGGTGGCCCGTGCGCAGGGTGGGGGAGTTGGCGGGCTCCAGCGGATGCACGCGCAAGCCGGGCATGCGCTCCTGGGCGTAGGCCTGGACGCCCATGACCGTGCCGCCCGTTCCGACGCCCGCGACGAAGGCGCTGGCCTCGAGGCCGGCAGCCTCCAGCTGGCGCCGAAGCTCGGGGCCCGTGCTGAGGCGATGGGCGTCGACGTTGGCCTGGGTCTCGAACTGCCGGGGGGCGAAGACGCCTTCGTGCTCGGCCGCGAAGGCCTCGGCCTGGGCAATCGCGCCCAGGAAGCCGCCGGCTTCCGCCGTCACGGGGACGATCTCGGCGCCGAGACTCTGGATGACCATCACGCGCTCGCGGCTCATCCAGTCCGGCATGTAGATGCGTACGTCGTGGCCCAGGGCGCGGCCCACGGCGGCGAAGGCGATACCCGTGTTGCCGCTGGTGGCCTCGACGATGGTGTCGCCGGGCTTGACGGCGCCGTGGGCGTAGGCGTCCTCCATGATGTGGAGCGCCATGCGGTCCTTGATGGAACCCGTGAAGTTCTGCACCTCGTACTTGGCGCCGATCGTGAGCGGCTGCCCGCGGTAGGCGCAGCGGATCACCATGAGGCGCGTGTCTCCGATGAGGGCACGCAGCGAGTCGAGGCGTTCCTCGATGGCCGGGTCGAGGGAGAGGCTCATGGGGTGCTCGGGTCGCGGGGAGGACTGGAGGCGCCGCCCGGAATCGAACCGGGGTGCACGGATTTGCAATCCGTTGCCTAACCACTCGGCCACGGCGCCGTCCCTCGCGAGACCAGAGGGAAACCGGGATTCGAGTGATTGGCAAGGACCGGCCGGGGCGCGACCCGGAAGCGGATAGACTCGCGGCGGGCCTGTGGCGGAACTGGCAGACGCAGGGGACTTAAACTCCCCCGGAGGACTTCTCCATTTGAGGGTTCGAATCCCTCCTGGCCCACCATTCGACCTCCCGGGCGGGCCGGGGGCACCTCGACGGGCCCAGCGCCCGCGCGGGCCGCGGGCCGCGCGCACCTCGACGACGGGAAGAAAGTGACGATCCCGAGCGAAGAGTGTGGAGGCATGTCCGATCGGCCGACTAGATTGGTAGATCCCATAGGACATCGGCCACGCATCGGCTTCATCGATGCTGCGCCCATGGAGACGCCATGCGCCTTCTTCTCAGCCTTGCCATGCTCCTCGCCACTGCCGCCCTCCTGACGGGTTGCTGAAGCGGCGGCAGCTGCGGCTAGGTAGCCGCTTCTCCCATTCTTCCGGCCAGCGCCCGCCTGCGTGACGCACGCGGCCCGCTGGCCCGCCGACCCGTGCGCCCGATCCGGGCGGGGGCGCAACGCCCTCCAGCACGCCAGGTCCGCGCACCCATGGCCCGTCCCGAACGAGGCGGATCACCGTGGGAGACCCATGCCCCGTGAGGCGCCTTGAGCGCCGCGGGCCCGTGCAGGGCTGGACCGGTCTGCCCGTGCACGAGCGGTGGCCCTGCCGCGAGGCAAGACGCGCCCCGGCCCTCGAGATCCCGCGCCCCGGCCCTCGAGATCCCGCGCCGCGGGATCGTTCCCGTGCCTAGGTGTGGTCCCTGCCGAGCTCGACGCCCGGATCGTGGGGCAAGTGGTGCCTCCAGCGATGGCCCCAGGTCCAGCGCAGGTTCGTCCGCATGTCTTCCATGATCATGTAGAAGACCGGCAGCAGGACGAGGATCAGGCCCGTCGCGAAGCTGAGGCCGAAGACGATCGAGACGGCCATCGGGATCAGGAACTGCGCCTGGAAGCTGGTCTCCAGCATGATCGGCGCGAGGCCGGCGCAGGTGGTGATCGAGGTCAGCAGGATGGGACGCATCCGCCCCCGGGCCGCCGCCACGACCGCCTCGGTCAGGGGCAGGCCCTCGCGCCGCTTGCGATTGGCCAGGTCCACGAGGATGAGCCCGTCGTTCACGACGATGCCCGCCAGCGCGACGATGCCCAGCATCGAGAGCAGCGTGAGCGGGAAGTCCATCACCACATGCCCGATCACGGCGCCGATGAGCGCGAAGGGGATGATGCTCATCACGATGATCGGCTGGATGTAGCTGCGGAACAGCACCGCGATGATCACGTAGATGGCCAGCAGGGCGATGGGGAAGAGGTACGTCAGCGATCCGGTGGACTCGCGCGTCTGCTTGCGCGCACCCTCGAAGGAGAGCGTCACGCCAGGGAAGCGCGTGCCGATGTCCTTGGTCGCGATGCCGAGATCGGTCGTGAGCTGGCTGACATTCGCACGGGTGTCGTCGATCTCGGCCTTGATCGTCGCGGCGCGTTTGCCGTCGACCCGCGCCAGGGTGGCGTAGCCACGGTCGGTCGCAAAGGACGCGGCCTCGGCCAAGGGCACGCGACCGCCCTGGGGCAGGGCAATCCACAGGCGCCCGAGGTCGTCCAGGTTGCGGCGCTCCGTGGCCGGCAGCATGACGCGCAGCGTGACTTCGTCGTCGCCGATCTGCAGGTCCTGCACCTCGAAGCCGAAGAGCGCATGGCGCAACTGGAGGGCGACATCGCTCGTCGTCAACCCGAGCAGACGGGCGTCCTCGCGCAGGCGCATGCGCGCCTCGAGCTTGCCGAGCTCCAGATCGTCGAACATCTCCTCGATGCCCTCGAACTTGTTGATCTCCTCGCGTACCCAGATCACGGCGCGCTGGAGCTGGGCCAGGTCGTCGCCGCGCACGCGGACCTCGAGGTCCGCGCCCTGAGGGCCGCCGGCCTGCGCCTGGAAGCTGAGCCGCCGCACACCCGGCAGGTTGGCCGTCTCCTTGCGCAACTCGCTGAGCAGCTCGCGTGAGGTGCGCAAGGCCTTGGCTTCACGAATGTCGGCTGCGAGCAACTCGATCGTGATCTGGCCGACGACCGCCGGGTCCGAGGCACCGGCACGGCCGCGGTCGTTGAACGAAGCGCCGAGCACGGCGAAGACCGACTCGACCTCCACCTTCTCGCGTGCGAGATCGCCGATGCGCGTGAGCGTGTCCGCGGTCACCTCTTCGGGGGTGCCGGCCGCCATCTCGAGCTTGGCCGTCATGGTCTCGGCGTCCACCGGCGGCAGGAAGACGAACGGAATCAGGCCGCCGGCGATCAGCCCGAAGGTCACCGGGAGCATGGCGAGGGCCACGGCGGCGGCGGCGTAGCGCCAGCGCAGGAGAAAGCGCAGATGCCACTCCAACGCGTCGGGGAGCCAGCCCTCGAAGATGCGATGGCGCATCTGCCCGAACTCCGACAGTGCCTTGCGCACGGGGCCCGGGTCCTTGCGCCGCTTGGGCGTGTGGGCGAGGTGCCCGGGCAGGATGATGAAGGCCTCGACGAGGGAGACCGCCAGCGCACAGATCACGACCTTGGGCATGACGCCGAGGAACGTCCCCATGCGACCTTCCATGAAGGCGAGCGGCAGGAACGCGGCGATGGTCGTCAGCACGGCGGCCACGACTGGCATGGTCACCTTCTCGGCGCCATCGATGGCGGCCTCGGCCGCGGGCAGGCCTTGGCGCTGCTTTCGGAAGATGTTCTCCGCGATGACGATCGCGTCATCCACGATCAGTCCGAGGACCACGATGAGGCCGAAGAGGCTGATCAGGTTGATGGTCTGGCCCGCCGCCCACATGACGATGAACGTGCCCATGAACGAGAACCCGAGGCCGATCGCCACCCAGAAGGCCACCCGCAACTCGAGGAAGAGGGCCAGGGCGATCAGCAGGAGCACGAGCCCCATGAGCGCGTTGCGCTGCATGAGATCGATGCGCCCCTCGATGATGCGCGAGAGGTCGGTCGTCGTGTCGAGCTTGATCGCGCCGCCAAGCAGGGTCTGCTTGGTGGCTACGTAGTTGCGCACGGCCTCCGCAATGCGGATGGCGTCTTGCTCCGGCGTCTTGAACACGAAGAGCTGGGCGGCGCGGCGGTTGTCGAACCGGCCCTGTTCGGTCTTGTCCTCGAAGGCGCGCTGTACGGAAGCGATATCGCCGACGCGCACCGACGCACCCTCAGGGGTGGTGAGCAGGATCTTCTGCTCGATCTCCTCGGGCAGGCGGGCTTCCCCGACGGTGCGTACGCGCACGTAGGCGTCGCCGCCCTTGAGTTGGCCACCGGGGATGTCACGGTTCAACGCACTCAGGGCACGCCCCACCTGTTCGAAGGTGAGGCCGTACTCGTCGAGCTTGTCCGGCTTGATCTCGATCGTGATCTCGCGCTTGCGGAAGCCCGTGATCACCAGTTCGGTCACGCTGGGGATGTCGAGAAGGTCGTCGCGAACCTGGAGGGTCGCGGCGTGCAGTTGGTGCTCGGGCACGTCGCCGTGCAGCACGACCGCGATGACCGGGATGTTCGGTCGCGCTTCGATGATCTCCGGTTCTTCCGCGCCGTCCGGGAGGTTCGGGATGACCTTGTCCATCTCGCCGCGGATGTCGTTCACCACGCCGTCGAGATCGGCGCCCCGCTCGAGCTCGGCCGTGATGACCGTCGCGCCCTCGAAGACCTTCGAGCGGATCTCCTTGATGTCGTCGACGTTCTCGATCTCACGCTCGACCAGGCGCGTGACGCTGCGCTCGATTTCCTCCGGTGTCGCGCCGGGGTACGGCACCGTGATGGCGATCTGCTCGGCTTCCATCGACGGGAAGAACTCCCGGATCAGCCCAAAGCGCAGCGCGGCGAAGCCGCCGATGATCACGGCGACCATCAGCAGGTTCACCGCTACCGGGTTCCGGACGGAGAAGCGCGGGAGGCTCATCGCGCGTCCGGAGCCACACGCACGAGCGAGCCCTCGGCCACCGACTCGAGGTTCGTGAGCAGGACCAGCTCACCCTCGGCGAGCCCTTCGGCCACAAGGCCGGCTCCCGAGAGATAGCGACGGACGGTGGGCGTGCGCTCCTCGACCGTGGCGCGCCCCTCCTGCGGGCCCGGCACGGCCACGAACAGGCGGCCGCCCAGGAACGCCCGGCGGGGCACGGCGACGACCTTCTCGTGGGTGCGACCGGCGACCTGCGCGACCAGGTGGGCACCCGGCGTCACGCGGTTCTGGCCCGGGGAGCCCTCGACCACGACGTAGGCGAAGAAGATGCGTTGCTCGGCCTGGATCGACGGGGCCACGCGCGTCACGGTGCCTTCCCAGATGGGCTCGTCGTGTTCCGGGAGCCGCAGCGACGCGGGGGCGCCCGTCACGACCTCGTCGTAGCGTGCCGCATTGAGGGCCACGGGGACCTCGATGCGACTGAGGTCGACGATGGTGAAGAGCGGGTCGCCCGGCTTCACGCGCTCGCCGATCTCGACGTGGCGGATCTCGATGCGCCCGGCAAAGGGCGCGGCGACCCGTGCGCGCGACTTGGAGCGTTCCGCCAGGGCGACGCCTCGCTGCAGGACATCGAGCCGTGCCTCGGCGGCACGCTTGGCGTCGCTGTTGATGCGGATCTCCGCCTCGAGCATCAGCTTGGCTCGCTCGCGGATCGTGACCTGGATGCGCTGGGCATCGAGATCGCTGCGCGACAGCGTCTTGGGCACGAGCGGCAGGATGCGCTCCAGCTCACGCTCGGAGGCCTCGAGCTCACGCTCCGTGACCGCCAACCGCTCGCGCAGGCTGCCGAGCTGGGTGCCGAGGCGGCTGATCTCGGCTTCCGCGCCGACGACTTCGGAGCGGGCGCGCTCGAGCCGGTCGTCGAGGTCGCGATCGTCGATGGTGACGAGGGTCGGGAGCGCCGCGCCGCCGTTGCCGCCGGTCGTGTTCTCTGTGGCGAGGATGACCGTGCCGGACTCGAGGCGCGGATCGACGCTGCGGATGATGCCCTCGACCTCCGCCACGACGGTGGCGGTGCGGATGGGACGCGCGCGGCCGAAGCCGTGCAGCTGCTCCGTGTAGTCGGCGACGACGGCGCGCTGCACACGCACCAGCGGGGCGAGGGTGCCGCCCTCCGTGCGGGCGCTGTCCTTGCGCATGGCCTTGAAGGCCATGAACCCCTTGGCGGCGCCGAAGAAGGCCAGCCCGATCACGATCACGCTGGTGATCGTCCTTCGGAGGAGGGATAGGGGTTGATCGGCGTGCGTCACGGTCCCGGGACGATAGCGCAGATCGGGGGGACGGGCGTAGCATGTCTCGCCCCCCGATCCCCCCGAAGGCCTCTCCCGAGGCCAGGAGCGTCATGAAGATCCACATCAAGTACTGCGCGGTCTGAAACTACGAGCCCAAGGCCGTCGGTCTGGCGTCCACCTTGCTCGAGAACCTCAAGAGCCACATCTCGTCCCTCGAACTGGTGCCCGGAGGCGGCGGCGTCTTCGACGTGGCGCTGGACGGCGAGCAGATCTACTCCAAGCACCAGACGGGCGAGTTCCCCGACGAGGGCGCGATCCTCGCCTTGGTCCAGGCTCGCGTAGCGTGAACCAGGGCGCATGAGCACGAGCCCGGGATTCGAGTGCCCCGAGTGTGGGGCCCGCCTGCGCGGAGGGCGCCCGGGCTCCGTGCTGGCCTGCGGCGCATGCAAGAACCCCGTGGTCGTGCCCGAACCGCGGCCCGAGCGGTCCCGCGCGCCGACGGCAGCTGCCGATCGTCCCGCCGCCCCGTTCGATGCGGGCCGCGCGCGCCGCAAGCTCTATCGCACGGCCGGCATCGTGCTGGCGCTTGTCGGCGTAGCCCATCTCGGCATGTACCTGCTGCTCACGCGCGACGCGCGTGCCAACATGATCGCCATCGAGTCGCGCCACGATGTGGCGGCTCTGGATGGCGCGAAGCCGCCCGAGGGCGAGGCGAAGCCTGGCAGTGCGGCCTATCGCGGGTGGCGTGCGAGCAAGGCGCTCTGGGTCGATGCCGAGGCGTGGCGCAACGATCGCCGTCAGGTGCTCCTGCTCAAGCGCGGCATCGCCGGCTCGTTTCTCGTGCAGGTCGCCATCACGGCGCTGGACGCTAAGCCGGAGTTCCCGTTTGTG
>JARGNS010000143.1 GCA_029213105.1 Planctomycetota bacterium | reverse complement strand
GGGCCACGAGGGCCCCCCGCTGCATGGATCTGGCCCCCGGACGCTGCATCACCCCTCCACCGGCGCCCTCCCCGGCACCCGTCGACCCGCGGTCAGGATAGCGCCCCCGCGGCCGGCTCACGCCCCTCGGCCGCGTCGCAGCCGGGCCCGGATCCAGCTCACCTCATCGACGCCAAGTCGTTCCATGACAAGGAGATAGATCAATCCAAGGCCGCCGATGAGTGCCAGGGTGAGACCACCCTGCGCCCAGCCTCCGGCCACCGCAGCGTCACCGATCAACCATGCACGGGCGGCGAGGTGGCCCAGCAGCCCCAGGAGGCCCGCGCCCACCAGGCAGCGCCAGAGGAACGGCAGCCCCGGTCCCGACGACGCGCCGAAGCGGCGGCGGGCCAGCACGCGCAAGGTGACGTAGTTCACCGCCGCCCCCCCGGCCACGGCGAGGGCCAGGGCGTGCACGCCCAGCGTGTCCACGAGACCCAGGGCGATGAGCAGGTTCACGGCGATCCCCAGCAGGGAGCAGACCATCGGCGTGCGCGTGTCCCCGCGCGCGAGGAAGTGCGGGGCCGCGGCCTTGATGCCCGCGTAGAAGACGATGCCGCCTGCATAGGCCTGCAGCACGCCCGCCACCGCGGTCGTGCTCTGCGCATCGAAGGTGCCCCGCTCGTAGAGCAGTCGCACGATCGGCTCGGCGAAGACGAACAGCCCCACCGCCGCGGGCAAGGCGAGGAACCAGTTGAGTCGCAGCCCGCGACGCACGATGTCCTCGAGGCCCTCCGGATCCTCCGCCGCCGCGCGACGCGCGCCGGCCGCCAGAACGATCGTCCCCACCGCCACGCCGACGACGCCGATCGGCAGATGCACGAGCCGGAAGGCGTAGTTCAGCGAGGACGCCCAGCCCACCGTGCGTGAGGCCAGGATCGTCGTGATGACGATCATGAGGTTGGTGGCGGTGAGCGAGAGCAGCACGGGCCCCATGCGGCGCACGATGGTGCGCAGGGCCGGGTCACGCAGGCGCAGGTCGACGAGCGGACGGAAGCGGAAGCCGATCGAGCGCAGGGCGGGAATCTGGACAAGCAGCTGCAGCGCCCCGCCCACGACCACGAACACCGACCACCAGATCGCCGCCTGGCTCTCCTCGAGGTCCAGCACCAGCAGGACGCTGCCGCTCACGACGGCCGTGATGTTGAAGAACATCGGGGCCACGGCCGGCACGAAGTAGTGCCGGTAGGTGTTGAGGATGCCCATCGCCACGGAGGCCCACGCCACGAGCAGCAGGAACGGGAACATGATGCGCGTCAGCTGGATGGTCAGCGGCCGCCAGGCGGCCGGGGCGTCCATCGCCACCAGCGAGACGATGGCCGGCGCGCAGACGATGCCCACGGCCACGATCAGCGCGGCCACGAGCCCCAGCGTGCCCAGGACCCGGCGCGCCAGCTCGAACGCCCGCGCCTCCCCCTCCTTCGCCTTGGCCTCGGCGAAGGCCGGCACGAACGCCGAGGCGAGGGCCCCCTCGGCGAAGAAGTCACGCAGCAGGTTCGGGATGCGGAACGCGAAGACGTAGGCGTCTGCCACACCGCGAATCGCGAACAGGGCGGCGAAGACGGCCTCGCGCAGCAGGCCCGTGACGCGCGAGCACATCGTCGCGGCAGCGACCTTGCCCGCGGGACGGGCCACGGCTTCGCGTTCGGGGGGGGCGGCGGACTCGGACAGGGGATCGACCTCCTCTACAGGAGATCGGTCGCTGCCACCGGAGTCGTGACCGACTCCGCAATCGACCTACTTCCGGAGCTTCGGATCCATGGCATCCCGCAGGCCGTCCCCGACCAGGTTGAGCATGGTGACGGTCAGGAAGATCGCGATGCCGGGCACGGCGATCATGTGCCACTCCTGGAACGTCCGGCCCGTGTTGAGCATCTGGCCCCACGAAGGCACCGTCGGATCGCCCAGCCCGAGGAAGGACAGCGTCGACTCGGTGATGATGGCGGCCGCGACGCCGAACGTGGCCGAGACGATCACCGGGGCAACCGCATTGGGCATCACGTGACGGAACAGGATGCGCGTGTTCGAGAGCCCGAGACTCCGAGCCGCCGCGACATAGTCCTTGCCTCGCTCGCGGATGAACTCGCCGCGAACGAGCCGGGCGATGCCCGTCCAGCCCACGATGCCGATGGCGATCATGATCATGAAGATCGAGCGGTCGTTGAACAGCGCGATGATCGTGAGGATCAGGAAGAGCCCTGGAACCGAGAGGATGATCTCGATCAATCGCATGATCAGCAGATCGGTCCAGCCGCCGGCGAACCCGGCGATGCCCCCCATGATCAGCCCGATGGTCACGTAGATCGCCACGGCCAGCAGGCCAACCGTCAGCGAGATGCGCGTGCCGTAGAGCAGCTTGGCGAGGACGTCCTGCCCGGTCTCCGACGTCCCGAGCAGGTGGTAGCCACGCGAGGACGTGTACCCCGGCCCCTGGAAGCGGTCCACGGTGCCGCGCGGACTCTGCTCGCGATGGCCGAAGGGCACCAGCGTGAAGAGGGCCGTATGCCCGTCCTGGCCATCGTAGGTCTCATGCAGCTCGTGGTAGTCGATGTACTGCTTGCTCGTGTAGAGCCCGGGCATCTTGAAGCCCTGGGCCACGGCCAGCACCGCGACGAACAAGACGTACCAACGCAGCACCTGACCGGAGCGCGCCTCGCGCGCCTTGGGATCGGACTCGATGAGGCGCAGCACCAGGCGGATGATCCACCAGATGACGACGGCGAACATCAGCAGGTTGAAGAAGCGATCCACGCCGTTCGACCAGTAGAGGCGATCGAACATCTTCGCGAGCCACGGCAGCTCGAGGCTGCCACCCGGCGCACGCCAGAGCAGCGGCAAGCCGGAGCACAACACGGGGGCGAACACCGCGATGTAGAAGAGCGCGCGAACACCCCGCAGCCCCCACACCGCCGTGCTGCGCTTGCGGAACTGACGCAGGGCGATCGACCACTGGGACTCGCCCTTGTGGTCCGGCTCGGCGGGAACAGACGGATCGGCGGTCATGAGTAGGACACCCGGGGGTCGACCATCGCATAGAGGATGTCGGCGATGAGTAGACCGATGAGCGTGAGCACGGACGAGAACAGTGCCACCCCCATCACGAGGTTGTAGTCCTTGTTGAGGATGGCATCGAGCATGGCCTTGCCGAACCCGGGGATGCCGAAGATCGACTCGATGACCACGCTACCCGCGAGCAGCACGGGCAACGCCGTGCCCAGCAGGGTGATGAGCGGCATCATGCCGTTCCGTACGGCATGGCGCCAGATGACGCGCTGACGCGAGCAACCCTTGGCATAGGCCGTGCGGACGAAGTCGCTCTGCATCACCTCGAGCATGCCCGAGCGGGCCTGACGGGAGATGAAGGCCAGGCTTCCGTACGTGTAGCAGAGGAGCGGCAACCACAGGTGGTAGAGCACGTCCTTGAGCTGCTCCCACGTGTTCAGCTTGTGCGCGTCCACGCTCTCCCAACGCAGGGAGGGGAACCAGCCCATGTCCACGGCGAGCCACTTCTGGAGCACGGTGCCCATGAGGAAACTCGGGATGCTGTAGAGCATGAACAGGAAGACGGCGGAGCCCTGGTCGATCGGCTTGTTGTGATTGGCGGCGCCCATGACGCCGAGCAACACGGCCAGGATCCACGCGATCAGGAAGGAGGGCACGGCCAGCGAGAGGCTGTACTTCATCTTGCTGAGGATGATGGATGTGACGGGCTCGTTGCTCTTGAAGCTCTTGCCGAAGTCGAACGAGAGCAGGTTCTTCCAGTACTTGCCGAACTGGGTATCGCCAATCCGCAGGCCCAGGCGCTCCGTCGCACTGTCCAGGTAGGTCCAGCGCTCGGAGCCCTTCTTCTCGCTCCACCACGCCTTCCACGACGCCACGATCGTGTTGCGCTCGGCCTCGCTCGCACCGGGCTGCCAGTTCAACTCGGCACTGTCGAGACGCTTGTTCTCGAGGTTGATCTTGCGGTCTCGCGCGAGCTCATCCTCGGAGCGCTGCTTGCCCTGCTGCAGGAGGGGCGGGTACTGGAACGCGCTCGCGCGCAGCCAGCCCAGCACCGCGTCTTGCTCGGCGCCGCTGGTCTCCTCGAGCAGCTCCAGCAGCGGCGGCACGGCGTAGCGATCGAAGTCCTCGAGGGCCTCCGTGGCCTCGCCGATGTCCGAGATCGAGTGCTTCTGCTTGCCCTCGAGCACGGTCCGGATCAGCGCCTGCATCTCGGCCTTCTCGAGCCCGACCCAGTTGTTCCAGAACAGCGGCCGGTTCAGGCCGAACTGATCGCGGAAGATGCGCTCGCTGACGTTGCGTCCCTCGCGCCCCTCCATCTTGCCGCCGGGGTCGGCGCCCGCACCCTGACCGCCGCCGCCGCCGCGCGACGTCGGACGACCAGGCGCCATGACCATCACGAGCCAGATGGCCATGGAGACCCCGAAGAACGTCGGGATCATGATCAAGACGCGCTTGATGATGTAGGAGAACACGGTGGGTCGCCCGCTACTTGGCCATCGGGACGTAGACGGGCCACAGCCGCATGAACGGCCGCGTGTACCACTTGTTGGCGTCTTCGAGGTTCGAGATCTGATCCTTCCACCAGCAGACCTTCGCCTTCAGCGTGAAGAGGAAGGTGTAGGGCTGAAGCTCGTTCAAGCGCCGGTGCACGTTGCCCTGCACCTCGATGCGCTTGGTCTCGTCGAAGGTCATCTTGGCCGTCTCGATCAGACGATCGACCTCGGGATCGGAGAACTCGATGTGGTTGCTCGACTTCGGGCTCTCGATCTGCTTGGAGTCCCAGATCTGGGTGAAGTCGTTGTCCCAGCCGGAAGTGTTCCAGCCCAGTGCGCAGATCTCGAAGTTGCGGTCGTCGGTGACCTCCTTGAGGTACTGCGCCCACTGCAGGGTCTTCACGTCGACCTTCACGCCGATCTTCAGGAGATCCTCCTTGAAGACGTTGAAGATCGTCATCATCGCGGGGCTGCCGCTCGGGATCTTGGCTTCGACCTCGAAGGCCACGCGCTCGCCATCGATCTCCTTGTCGAGCACGCCGTCCTGATCGGAGTCCACCCACCCGGCTTCCTTGAGCAGCGCGCGGGCCTTCTCGAGATCGAACGCCAGCGGGACGATGTCCTTCGGCGCCGTGGGCGCGCGCCAGTAGGACGGCCCCGTCAGGATCTGACCGTGGCCCTCGTTGAGCAGATCCAGGATCTTCGTCCGGTTGCAGGCGTGGGTCATGGCCCGACGCACCTTCACATCCTTGAAGATGCGATGGGTGTTCTTGTAGCCGATGTAGGTGAACGAACTCGACCAGACCCAGGCCTCGCCGATCTTGCCGTCCTGGTACGCCTTCAGCGTCTGGACCTTCTTCTTGAAGTCCGGCAGGCGGTAGCTCTGGTAGGCGAACTTGCCCGCCTCGAACTCCGTCTGCGCCGGCGGCGTGCCGTTGATGATCTGCATGACGCGCCGCTTGATCGAAGGCAGCTCACCCCAGTAGTCGGCGAAGCGCTCGCAGATGACGACGTCTTCCTTGCGGAACTCGCGCACGAAGTACGGACCGGTGCCGACGAAGTGGTAGCCCTTGCCGAACCAGTGTTCGTTGATCTGCTGGCCGCGGGTGGCCTCGTCGATCTCGTTGCCGTTCTCGTCGAAGCCGTAGACGAACTTCGGGAAGGGCCGCGAGAGCTCCAGGTTCGAGCTGATCGCCGTGAACGTCGGCTTCGACCAGTGCATGATGAAGCAGTGGTCGTCCACGACTTCGCAGCGATCGAAGCCGTCGAAGTAGGCGCGGTGATGCGCGGCGTTGACCGTCTCGTCCATGATGCAGTCCATCGTGAACTTCCAGTCATGGGCGGTGAAGAAGTGCTCTCCCTTGAGGTGCGGGTACTTCTCGAGATCGACCTGGGCGGTATGCCACTTCACACCAGGGCGGAGCCAGACGACCCACTGCTTGCGGTCCTCGGAGTGCTCCACGCGGTAGGCCAGCTGCGGCGCGTAGCGGTAGCCGTTCTTGGTGTGGGTCGTGGCGAGGAACTCGCTGCAGTACTGGCGGACGCGCGTGTTGAAGTCGCTCTCGTTGAGCGTCACGGCGTTGGTGTCGGGCGGGTTGCTGCCGTACCAGAAGGTGACCTCGGCCTCGGGATCGCCACGCGGGTCGTCAACCGAGACGGACTTCGGCAGGTCGGGGTCCGGGAGGAGGAAGTTGTCCCCGAACTTGCCCCACAGCCCTGCGGCGCGGCCCTTGACCCACGGCGGCGGCGTCGGCCCCCAGGCGTAGTTCTCGGGCTTCTGGACGTCCTCGTTGGTCACGAGGCCGCCCCCGGTGCCCGTCCCGGGCGTCGCGCTGCCGCGGATCTTCTTCTCGAGACGCTCGGTGGCGCCGGCGGCCCGCTGGGTGGTCTCCTCCATGGAGTTCACCTTGACGATGAGCCGCTCGATCTTGTCTTCGAGCTCAGTACGCTGCCAGAAGACCATCAGCACCCAGAACGCCAAGATGGCGAATGCCAGGATCTTCAGGACGGACAGAAAGGGGTTCTCGCCCACGCAGACCTCCCTCGCCGCCCCCTGAGGTCGTTGGGTCCGGGGCGGGAGCGCGGATCGTACAGGTGCCCCGGACAGGGGGTCAAGGCGAGGCGCAGGGCTTCCCGCTCCCGGTACCCGGTCATGTCTCCCCCTGACGCCGTCGACCGCCTGCCGGCGCCCCGGACGACCCCGGTAGGCTTGCCGGGATGCCCCGCGCCCTCGCTGTCCTCCTGCTGCTACTGACTGTCGCGTGCAGCCATCGCCCGCCGGCCTCGGAGCCCCGTCCTGCCCTGCCGCGCCTTGCGGAGACCTCCTCGCACTACGACGCCCCGGGGCGCCCCCCCCGTCCCACGGTCGTGGAGCCCCTCGCCCGGCGAGCGAACACCGAGTGGTGGCGCCTGGAGGTACCGCCCCGCGTGCCGGCCGAACTGGCGCATGTCCCCCACGCCCAGGACCCCATCGAGATCCTCGTGGGCCTCCCGCGCCCTGCCGGCCGCCGCCTGCCCCTGGTCCTGCTCCTGCCGATCCTCAACAACACCAACCTCCTGATGCCCGAGTTCGGCAGTGGGTTCATCCGCCAGGGCTATGCCGTGGCGATCCTGCCGCGCAAGGACGTGGGCTTCGACCCCGAGCGCTCGGTGGAGGCTGCCGAGGAGGAACTGCGCCTGCTGCTCATGCGCGAGCGCCAGGCCCTGGACCTGCTGGCGACCGACCCGCGCATCGATGCGAACCGCGTGGGCGTGTTCGGGGTCAGCGCGGGCGCCATGCTGGGGATCTCCCTGATGGCGGTGGATCCGCGCATCCGTGCCGGCGTGTTCGTCTTCGCGGGCGGCCCGCTCTCCGATGTGATGGTCGACTCGAGCGAGGGGCGGGTGCAGGACGGCCTGGCCGAGATCCGCGCGGCCCGCGGTTGGACCAACGAGGACATCCGCCGGGTCCTGCGCCAGACCGTGCGGACCGACCCGTTCCATCTGGCGGCCCACGTGCCCCGGGACGATGTATTGCTGTTCGTAGCCACGAAGGACGACTCGGTCCCCACGGCCGCGCAGCAGGCCCTGCGGGCCGCCCTCGGCCAGCCGGAGACACGCGAGATCCACACGGGCCACTACCTGGGCGTGGGGCTCTTCTTCCCGCACCTGCTCGGCGAGGCGCGCGACTTCCTGGGGCGGCGGCTCGGTTCGCCGTAGCGCCGGGCGGCCCGGCGGATAGAGTGGCGCCCCGCCCGAAATGCTGCAACTCGCCCTCTACGTCGTCGCCAACCTGGCCGGTTCCTTCTTCTGCTCTCTGAGCGAGGCGGCGCTGCTTGCCTCCAGCGAAGCGCGCATCCGTGCGCGCATCGAGGCCGGCGACAAGAAGGCGCTGCGGCTGCTCGAGTTGAAGACCGACCCGGGACGCACCCTGGCGTCGATCGTCTTCCTCAACAACATCTTCGCCATCGGCGGCACAGCCGCCATCACCGCGATTGCAACGCAGGTGATCCCCTCCGCGCTGGAGGGCACGGGCGTCTCGGGCGGCACCGGCATGACGGTGTTCATCATGCTCCAGACCCTGCTGATCATCGCCTTCGGAGAGATCACGCCCAAGGTGCTCGGCGAGGCCATGCCGGAGGTCATCGCCAGCAAGGTCGCGCCGGTGGTGGTCTGGGTACGCCGTCTCCTCGGCCCCATGGTCTGGGTCGTCGAGAAGATCGTGGCTTTCGCCAAGCCCAGC
>JARGNS010000142.1:8026-8272 GCA_029213105.1 Planctomycetota bacterium | reverse complement strand
GGCCCCCGCCGGCCCGAAGCTCGAGGCACGCGGCGCCGCCACGGCCGAGACCACCGCGCCCGCCGCGCGTGACACGAACGACCCCGTGCCGCCGCCCCCGCCGATGCCGGCCGGCGCCGCCTGGGTACGCGTCGTGCGTGGCGAAGGCGACGAGGCGCGCGGCGTCCGGGGCGCCGGCGTCCTCGTCGCCGCGCCCCACGGCACGACCTTCGATCTGGAGACCGACGCCTGGGGCCGCGCGGAGCT
>JARGNS010000142.1:7707-7941 GCA_029213105.1 Planctomycetota bacterium | reverse complement strand
GCGGAGCTGCCCGCCGGTGCGCTCGGGTTCCCGACGTCCCTCTGGATCCTCGACGAGGCGGCTGGCTCGCTCGAGCGTCGCCGGGCGACGCTCTACACGGGCGAGTTCCTCGTGCGCCTGGCCGCGCCCGTCACGGTCGAGATGGTCTTCCACGACGGCTTCGGCAACACCTTGTCCGCGCAGGAGATCCAGGAGCGCTACCGTCGGGGGGGCATCCGCCCGCGCGCGCATCTC
>JARGNS010000142.1:6363-7672 GCA_029213105.1 Planctomycetota bacterium | reverse complement strand
ACATCGTTCGCGGTGCCTGTCACGTTCGAGGGCGACACCATCCGCCTCGCCCTCGCACCGGCCCTGGGCCGCTGGCAGCTGGTGCTCGATCGCCCGGATCTGGCACCCGACATCTCCGCCTCCTTCCAGGTGACGGCCGAGGGCGGCCCCGTCCGCGTGTCGATGGTCATGCCCCCGGACTCGATGGCGCACCTGGTGCGCATCCAGGACGCCGCCGGCCATCCGCTCGCGGGCGCGACCATCACGCCGTGGTTCGAGGTCGGCGACGATGCCGCGTTCTTCGAGTCGGCACCGCGGCAGACCAACGAGCGCGGCGAAGCCAAGCTGCCCATCCTCGAGACCGAGGGCCGCCGCGGTCAGCGCGAGCCCACGTGGTGGGCCACCCACGGCACGAAGGTCGCCCAGATCTCCCCCGCTACGCTCTCGCGCGGCACGGACAAGGTGCCTGTCGCGGTCACGGCCTACGAGCCCGCCACCGTCGAGGGCCGGGCCTGGCTCCCCACGGGCAAGCCGGCCGTCGGCCGCACCGTGATCTGGGGCCGCAAGGGCTACCGCCGTCGCGCCACGGTGGGCGCGGACGGACGCTACCGCGTGACCGGCATCCCCGTCGGCGCCAAGGGCCGCGCGGCCCTGTGGATCATCGACGACCTGCCCAAGGCCCAGATCCGCCAGGTGGAGGTGGACTGCGTCGCCGGCGAGATCACCGAGCAGGACATCGGCGCGCCCCTGGTCGCCTCGGAGGTCGCCACGATCACGGGACGCATCACCGAGGCCGGGCAGCCGCTCGCCGGGGTCCTCCTGATGGCCCAGGGGCAGGCCATCCGCGGCAAGGGGCGCACGGCGACGACGGATGCCGAGGGGCACTACGAGATCGCCGGCCTGGTGCCGGGCTCCTACCGCCTCCTGTCCGTACTGGGTGACTTCCGCATCTCGGACGACTACCAGATCCTGTCGAAGGACGGGGTCGAGCTCGTGGCGGGCCAGCAGGCCCGCTTCGACTTCGACCTGCCGGGGGGCTACGTGGAGGTCGTGCTGCTCGACGCCGTGACGGGCAAGCCCGTACCCGGCGGGCTCGCCATCGGCCACGCGCAAGACCGCGAACACGACGCGGAACGGTTCCCGGGCTTCCGGGCGCGCCTCGGGTGGGCCCAGGCCTGCGACGAACACGGCGTCGTGCGCCTGCGGGCGCTCCCCACCGAGACCGAGCTGGTGATCCGCTACGGCGCGCGCGAAGGCTACGAGCGCGGCGAGAAGACCGGCGTGCGCGCCGGCACGGCCGGCGCGCCGACGCGCCTCGAGATCAAGCTGA
>JARGNS010000142.1:0-6353 GCA_029213105.1 Planctomycetota bacterium | reverse complement strand
GCCTGGATCACCGGGCACTCCGCGTAGAAACGCGAGAAGTGCTTGGCGCCTTCGTAGACGTAGTTGGCGAGGCCGGACGGGTCGCAGGTCTCCTCCGCCCGACGCACCTCGGCCGGGAAGCGCAGCAGGTGGCCGAGCAGCGCGCGCTCGGTCTCCGCGCCGAAGCCGCTGCCGGCCGGCAGCGGGGCCGAGAGGTCGACGCCGTCGCCGCCCTTGCGCTGGATCCCGGCGATGCGGGCCAGGCTGTAGAGCAGGTACGCCCCCGTGTCGCCCTCGGGATTCGTCCAGTCCTCGATGTCGAAGATCACGCGACGGTTGTTGCCCACGTGGAGCATGCCGTACTTGAGGCAGGCCAGGGCGACCTTCTCGACGGTGTCGTCCCACTGCGTGGCGGTCCAGTCGCTGCGGTCGCTGCGGTCCTCGGCCTGCATCTTGGCGCGGATCGCCTCGGAGACACGGCGGCGCAGCTCGTGCAGCGGGATGGCCGTGCCATTGCGACTCGACATCTTGCCCTCGGGCAGCATGACGAGCTCGTAGGAGACGTGGCGGCAGTCCTTGGCGCGGTCGTAGCCCATCTTGCCCAGCGTCGCGAAGAGCTGCTGGAAGTGCAGCGTCTGCTCGGCGCCGACGACGTACAGGGACTGCTCGATGTCGAACTCGTCGAACTTCTGACGTGCCAGGGCAAGGTCCCAGGTCATGTAGAGGCTCGAGCCGTCGCTCTTGCGCACGAGGCACACGGGCAGCTTCTGCTCCGTGAGGTCACTGATGATCGCGCCCTGGCTCTCGACGAAGACGCCCTTGTCCAGGTAGTCGTCCACGACCTTGTTGCCGGCCTCCTCGAGCTGCGACTCGAAGAAGTCGTGGTCGAAGTGGACGTCGAGCCAGGTGTAGGTGTCGGCGAACTCGTCCAGGCACCACTGCCGCGTCTCCTGGTAGAGCGCGGTGATCTCGGGCTCGCCCTCCTCCAGCGCCGTGAGCACGGCGCGGATGGGCTGATAGAGCGCATCGTGGGCGGCGATGGCAGCCTGCTTGGCGTCCTCGTCGCCGGCCTCGGCGGCTTCCTTGATCTTCGCCTTGGCGGCGGAGAGGGGCGCGTTCGCGGCGACGTACGCCTCGCCCAGCCAGGAGGTGCGACCCTCGGCAGGCGGCTGGCCCTGTGCGCCGGTGCGCAGCTGGTAGAGGCACTTGGCCACGTCGATGCCGAAGTCGCCGTAGTAGTTGGCCGCGACCACGTCGTGGCCGCGCGCGCGGAAGATGCGCGCCAGGGCGTCCCCGACGACCACGTGGCGGAGGTGCCCCACGTGGAAGACCTTGGGCGTGTTGGGCTGGGAGAACTCGATCATCACGCGCCGGGGCGCGTCGGTCTTGCACGCCGCGAGCACACGACCGTCGGCGAGCTCGGCGTGCAGGGCCTGCAGCTGCGCGGCGGGGTCGGCGAAGAAGTTCACATAGGGCCCGAGAGCCTTGACCTCGAGGATCGGCCCGCCGGCGGGGATCGCGGCCGCGAGCTCGGCTGCGATCTGCGGCGGGGCCTTGCGGCGGATCTTGGCGAGGGGGAAGCAGGGGAACGCGAGGTCCCCCATCTCCACCTTGGGCGGAGCGCCGAGCAGGGCGCCGAGGTCGCCGGCAGCCTCCGCGTCGTCACCGAGGGCGAGGGTCAGGGCATCGAGGACGGCTTGGCGGAACACGGGGCACTCCCTGGCGGCGAAGGTCGGATCGTACCGGATCGACGCACCCAGGGTCACCGTGGTCCCCGGCGTCGCCGGGGGCTCGTCCATGCCCCCCGACCAAACCCCTCCTGGTAGGGGCGGCCATCCCACGGGCCGCGGGCGGACACACGCCGGCGATGCGCCGGCTGGACCGCCCCTACCGGTTGGCCCCACAGCGTTCGAACCCGGGGCCGCTCCACGACCACACCCTGCGCGTGCAAGGCTGCTCGTGGCGTGCTCAGGAACGGCGTCTCGTAGGGGCGCTCCAGCGAAGCCCGCAGGGCGAGCGTGTGTGCGCCCGGAGGCGTGTCCGGTCGTCATGGTGCGTCCAGCCGCCGAGGCAGACGCTCGCGTGGCGCCCCAAGGACGCCCCTTCGACGCCGCGGGCGGACACACGCCGGCGATGCGCCGGCTGGACCGCCCCTACCAAGTAGCGCCCGCGGCGCTACTTGAGCGTGCTGATGTAGGCCTCGAGGGCCGTCAGGTCGGCGTGCCCCAGGTCGAGGCCGGCGCCGCCGCTCTTGGTCTTGATCATGTTGTTGATCTTCTCCTGCGCGGTCACGACCTTGCGCAGGGCCTTGTCGTACTTCGGGTACGTCTTCAGGCGGCGGCCGGTGAGCTTGTTGGGCCCCCGGACGTGGCAGGCGAAGCACGCCTTGGCGCCCTTCTTCCAGCTCTGCTTGTAGAGGACCTGCCCGCGCTTGCGGGCGTCCTCGAGCGCCTTGTCGGCCTTGGCGTCGCCCTCGGCAAGGGGCACGATCACGAAGAGGGACAGCCCGAGCGGGATCAGGACGAGGGCGGCGAGGAACATCTTGGGGGGGTTCATCGTCTGTGGAGTCTCCGAACATCGGAACCGGTACCGAGCCGGGAGTATAGGGCCTTCGGTCGGGATGGTGGCACGGTGCCGTTTCTCCCTTGATACAAGCCCAAACGCGAGGGCGTTTCGGGCCGATACGCACTAGTGTGGATACCCCCAGCACGTCCTCCCTGCCAGCCATTCGCATGCCCCCCACGCCCACCCGCTCCTGGATGCCCGGGACCCGCTTCGTGCGGGCCTTGCTTGCTGCCCTGTGCGACGAGGCGACCTACGACATCCGCAAGAACCCCAGCCTCTGGCTGGGCTTCGTGCTGGCCATTCCGATCCCCGTCCTGACGTGGATCGGCGACGCCGAACTCTGGCTGCAGATCCTCTCGCTGCCGGCACCGATCGTCTGGGGTGGCCTGCTCGGCGCCGCCGGCCGGGTCGGCATGCTGGCCGAGGCGCGCAGCGCGCAGCTCGAGGAGGAGGTCCACCGGGTCGCCGGCGAGAAGGCGCAGACCGAGGTCAGCCTCACGGTGGAGTCCGATCGCCGTCGGGCGCTCGAGGTCGAGAAGGAAGACCTCGTCTCGGAGCTGAAGCTCGCCCAGGCGATCCAGGCCACGCTCATTCCGCCGCCCATCCAGCGCGACGACATCGAGTGCGTGGCGCGCATCATCCCCACGCGCTACATCGGCGGGGACTACGTCCACTCCAACGTCATCAAGGACCGCTGGCTGTACCTGATCCTGCTCGACGTCTCGGGCCACGGCATCTCGGCGGCCATGGTCGTGGCGCGCCTGCACGGCATGGTGCGCCGCCTCACCCTGACGAAGCAGCGCCCGGTGCAGATCCTGCAGCGGCTCAACCAGGCCGCCCAGCGCCTGCTGCAGCACACGTACTTCTTCCTCACCGCAGCCGTCGCGCGCATCGACCTCAAGAACGGCGAGCTCGACTACGCCACCGCCGGCCATCCCTCGCAGATCCTCTTGCGCAAGGACGGCTCGATCGAGGAGCTGCGCACGCGCAACCGCCTGCTGGGCATGGACGACGACATCATCAGCCGCGTGCAGCCCTCCAAGCGGGTCATGCTGCAGCCCGGCGACTCCGTCGTGTTCTTCACGGACGGCCTGTTCGAACTGCTCCAGGACGGCGAGGGCGAGGTCCTCGGCGAAGACGGCCTGCGCGAGCGCCTGCGCGGCCTCGAGGGCATGGGCCCGTCGATGCTGATCGGGGAGGTCCTCCAGGAGCTCGCCGAGTACCAGGGCAGCTCGGAGTTCGAGGACGACGTCTCGATGGTCGTCGCGCGCTACCTCGGCAACGACGCCAACGCGGCGGCGAACGAGAACACCCCGTAGATCCCGCCCGTGTGGACGAACACGATGGCGCGATCCGTCGGGACGCGGCCGGCCTGGGCTTCGAGGCAGAGCGCCCGGAAGGCCTTGCCGGAGTAGACGGGGTCCAGGATCAGCCCCTCGCGCCGTGCGACCGCGGCATGGAAGGCGAGTTCCTCGTCCGTGGCCTGGGCGTAGCCGATGCCCTGGTAGCCCTCGACCACGCGCCAGCTGGCGTCCGTCCCGAAAGGCTCCACGATGCGCGTGATCACGGCATCGAAGTACGCGGCGTCGTCGCACACCGCGACGCCGCGCACCTGGATGCCCGTGCCGGCGAAGCCGAGCGCCAGCCCGGCGGTGGTGCCCCCGCTCCCGACCGCATGCCAGACCTGGCCCAGGTCGAGCCCGCGCTCGGCGGCCTGCTCGGCCAGCTCCTCGGCGGCGTGGCGGTAGCCCAGGGCCCCCACGGCGTTGCTGCCCCCCTCGGGGATCACGTACGGGCGCCGCCCCTCGGCGCGCACCTGCTCGGCGATGCCCGCCATGATCGCGTCGCGATCGGCCCAGGCCTCGTGGGTGATGAAGGTGGTCGCGGCGCCGACGAGGCGGTCGAGCAGCAGGTTGCCGTCGGGCACCGCCGGCTCCTCGCCCCGCAGCACGAGATGCGACGCGAGACCGAGGCGCGCCGCGGCCACGGCCGTGGCGCGGCAGTGGTTCGACGTCACCGCGCCGCAGGTGATGAGCGTGTCGGCGCCCAGGCCGCGGGCCTCGCCGCAGAGGTACTCGAGCTTGCGTACCTTGTTGCCGGAGAGCGCGGCACCGGTGAGGTCATCGCGCTTGACCCAGAGATCGATGCCCAGCAAGTCACTCGTGCGATCGAGACGCTCCAAGGGCGTCGGTAGATTCGCGAGCGAGACGGGCGTGGTCGCCGGGGGCGTCATGCCACGGCATCGTCGCACGGGGTTCGCTGTGGCGCTCGGAGCACTTCGGCGCTTTCATGGGGCTGGAGGAAGCCCGCGTGGCCAAACGACCGAGACCCCCGCGACGCGCCCGCCCGGCTGCGCCTGCGCCCGCCCAGGCCTCCGGACTGGACGATCCCGCGGTGGTCGACACCGCCCTGGCCGACCCCAGCACCGGCGGCGTCGTGCTCGTCGTGCAGGTCCCGCGGCCGTGGGACGCGGCGGACCATGGCCGCCTCAAGAAGAAGATCGCGGCCTACTTGAGCCACATCGGGGGCGACGGGCTGAGTGCCTCGAGCCCGGACTGGCCGCGGGGCACCACCACGATCGCCATCCACGCGGCCGAGACGCCCCCCGACGCCTTCGCCCCCCTCTGGGATCGCTACGCCTTCACCCTGCGCGCCCAGTACGGCCTCGGGTTCGAGGTCACCGTGACCCACGGCGCCAACGAGGCCGAGACGATCGTCGAGTCGCCCGGCCACGCGGGGACGGATGTCCACGGCGCCCTGCGCGGCGGTCGGGCCTTCGCCGAGCACGTGCTGGGGCGCATGCAGGAGGACCCGCACTTCGGCACCGCCGAGCTCGTGGACGCGACGAACCTGCACTTCACGCGCGAAGGCGCCGGCTTCGACGTGTCGCTGGACAACGCCTGGCGCGAGTGCCGCGGCAAGGGGCCCGAAGCGCTGACGAAGGTCGTGTCGAAGTACCTCGCCGCCTGGTCCGGCGCAGGCGCCGGGGAGGGCGAAGCCGCGGCACGCCTCTTCCCCGTGCTGCGTCCGATCGCACGCGTCGCCGAGATCGAGGCGCTCCAGCAGCAGCACGGCGCACTGGCGGCGCCCGAGATCCACGAGCCGTTCTCGCGCGAGATCGTGCTCTCGTACGTCCTCGACAGCGAGCAGGCCCTGGCGTCCCTCTCCCCGGAGGAGGCCGACGAGCTGGCCGACTCGTGGGACGCGCTCCACGACCTCGCGGTGGGCAACCTCTTCCGGCACGTCAAGGACAGCCTGCAGGTGCACACGCTGGAGGAAGGCATCTTCATGGTGGCCGCCGGCGGCAACTACGAGTCGGGCCTGCTGTGCATCGCCCCGGTCTGGCGCCAGCTCGCCGCCACGGTGCCCTCCGCCAGCTTCGGCACCAGGACGAAATCCCAGCGCTGCAGCGACCACTTGAACGGCATAGCCAAATCGTAGAGCCGAATCTCCTCCAGCTCGCCTTGCCAGCGCTTGTAGGCCTGGATGATCTCCTCCTTGTCCGGCATGCTGGAGTAGCCCACGATCTCATCGATCTCGATTAGCGGGACATCGCCGTGGCGCGCCGTCACCTCATCGCGAATACCGAACTCCGCGTACAGAGGCTCGATGCGCTCCACCAGTTTCTGATCCGCCCGCCACGCACGCTTCATGCGGCGCCCGTTCACGTAGAAATCGCCGCCGCCCCACCAGCGGTCGTTCCACGTGACCATGCAGTGCATCCAATGCCCGGGATCCACGGGGACGCGCCCACGCTCGATGTTGTGGCTGCGCTCGATGCCGACGCGCAGAAACTCCTTCTCCTTGCC
>JARGNS010000141.1 GCA_029213105.1 Planctomycetota bacterium | reverse complement strand
GATCAGGATCGTCTCCCCCACCCCGATCTTGAGCTGCTGCCCCGCGGCCAACTCCCCGACGCCCCGCAGGCCCACCCAGTGCTCGGGCGCGGCCCCGCCGCTCTCCTCGGGGCGCAGGTGCATCACTTGGCGTCCTTCGCGGCAGCCTTCTCGGCGGCCTTGGCCTTCGCGGCCTCCGCGGCGAGCGCCTCGCGACGTGCCCGCTTCCAGCCCTCGCGGATGGTCCCGCGCACCGTGAGGTCGTCGATGATCAGCGGCGACCACGTCAGGAGCTGGAGCAGGCCCGAGCCGTGGCGGATCTTCTTGCGAGCGACCTCGCTCGTCAGGCCGCGCGTCGTGAACTCGTGGTTCTCGCGCTCGATGACGAGCTTGTCGTCCACGAAGAGCCGCACGAAGTTCCGATCGCGTTCGACGCGGACCTTCGCACTCGCCGCGCCCGGCTCGAAAGCGAACAGGCGCCCCCCCGCCGCCTGCAGGTAGGAGCGCTCCTTGAGCTTGGCGAAGTTGCGGCCCTGGCCCGTGACGGCCCAGTCCCAGTTCCCGTACGGAAACGACGGGCCGAAGGACGGGCCCATGTGGAAGGCCACGCCGCGCCCCATGCCATGGAAATCGAACTCGGGCAGGGTGTCTTGGCCGTCCAGGCGCGGCGCCCCCTCGCGGAAGCGGCGCTTCCAGAGATTGGGGTCGAACGAGCAGATGGCCACCTGGACGCCATCGAGATCGAAGGCGATCAGCGACGACCCTCGCAGGATGTTGATGCGTACCTCCATCGACAGGGGTGCCGCGGGGTCGAACATCGAGCGCAGCACCAAGGGACGGTCGCGGACCAGGCCGCGTACCCCGGGCAGCAAGTACAGCTGGCCGCCACCCTCCTCGCCGGGTGTGACGACCGCGCCCGCGCGTTCCCAGCGCCCGAAGCCACGGGGGAAGTTCTCCAGCTGCTTGCGGTCGTCGAAGTCGAACAGGAGTTCCGTGGCGCCGCCGGGGAGTTCCTTCGGCTTGACGTCGCCGGCGAGCATGCGCCGCAGTTCATCCTTGTCGAGGGCCTCCCAGGCCCAGCGGCGCTTGTCACGCAGATCGTCCGCGACGTTCTCGACCGCGCGGGTGTAGCGCAGGCGCCCCTTCGGATCGAGCAACTTGCCCGCCAACTCGACGAGGCCCTTCCAGCTCTTGTCGCCGAAGAGCTCCGTTCGGATGTAGGAGACGGCACGCTGGGCCTCGTCCTCGCGGCTGCGCTGGGCCGCTTCGAGTCGCAGCACGAGCTCGCCGATCAGCCGGCGCCACTGGGGGCCGGGAGACACCGGGCCGAAGCGATCCTGCAGGGCGCGATAGCTCTGCACGAGCGGGCGCAGGTCGAGGCCAGGCCGATCCTCCGGGGCCGTCAGGGCCGCGGCCGCGAGGATCGCATCATGGAGCGGGGTGAGGCGCTCGTCGGATTGCGCCATCCACGCCCGCAGGTTGGGGATCGACACCTGGCCGATCTGGAACTCGACCGTGCCACGCTTGTCGCCACGCGGTATGCGCACACGCAGCACGCCCTTCTCCGCGTCGAGGTCGCGCAGGATCCACTGCTTGGCGCGCTGCCGGTTGCCGGCCCGATCGCGGTAGACGACCTCGCGCAGCACGGGGTTCGGCGCGGCCGCCCGCAGCACCTGCAGCCCCGCAAGAGCGCCGGCGTACAGCGCCTCGAGCGCCGAGGCCGCCTCCCGCAGTGCCAGGACGTCTGCGCGCCGGGCCTGGTCGAGCAGCTCGTCCGCCAGCGCGTCGTCGGCCACCTCGCGGAGGCGCACCGCATTCGCCTCGCGAAGCTCGGCGAGGATCTTGCGCCGCAACCGGTCGAAGGCCTCACGCTCGGCATCCATGCGCCCAGCGACGGCCACCCGCAGGCTCGACTCCTCGGCCCGCGCCTCACGCGCCAGGTAGATGTAGTGGTTGCCGCGCTCCGCCTCGTTCGCAAAGCGCCCGAGCGCCTCGAGCGCGTCGCGCGCCGAGATCGTTCCGAGGGAGGCCTTCAGCGCCGCCCATGCCGCGCGCACGCGCATGTCGATGTCCGCATCCACGGCTTGGATGGCCGCTTGCACGAGCCCTCGCTCGCCGAAGAGCTGCGCCTTCACACGCTCCCGCGCGCCCTCCGGCACGGTCGGCCAGGAATCGGCGTCGGCTTCGGTCACCTTCCGCAGGGTCGCCGCGGCCTGCGTGAAGTCACCGCGCAGGCCGTAGAGGTCCAGCGCGTCCACGCGCGCTTGGACGGCGGCCGGTGCGAAGGCGAGGTTGAACGCGCCCAGCTTGGTGCCGATCGTGCGCGCCTTGGCGTGCGCGGTGCGAGCCGCCTCGCGCGTGCGACCGAAGCCCCGCTCCTCGATCCACGGCCTCCCGTAGAGGGCGGCGCGGGCAGCCTGCTTCGCCAGGAAGTCGTCGATCGACGCCACGGCCATTGCCGCGATGCGGTCCTCCTCGCTCTCGAGCTTGGTGCGCGAGTCGGCCTTGAGGCCGTCGACGAGTTCCTGCCACTGCCGCTGGGACGGCACGAAGCGCTTGTACTCGGTCGTGCTCTTCTCGGCTTCTGCAAGCGCCTGCCGCCAGCGGCCCTGGTCGCGCAAGGGGGTGAGATCGGCGTCCAGCTTCGCGAGCGCCTCGAAGAGCTTCACCGCGGCGTTGAGGCGCGCGATCCGGTTGCCGATCGCATCGCGCCCCTCCCCCGGATAGGGCACGTGGGTCTCGTCGCTGAGGGTCTGCAGCTCCGCATGGCCCGCCCGGAGCAGGGCCAGGCGCGCCTGCAAGCTGGCCTGGTCGTCCTCCGGCCCCACGTCGCGGATCGTCAGCAGCCGCTCGAGCCGGCTGCCGAGGTCACGGCTTGCCGCCTCCTTCTTGGTGTGCTCGAGATACATGAACACGCCCACGCCCAGGATGAGCGCGGCGGCCACGCCGACGACGATGCGCTTGCGCCACTCGAGGAAACGCTTGCGCAGGAGGTACGCCTCCCAGTTGCCCTGGAAGCCGCCCGGGATGATGGACTGCCCGCCGCGGATGCGATCGATGTCGTCCATGACGAGCGAGGGGGTGGCGTAGCGCAGGCTCGCATCCTTGAGCATCATGCGCTCGATGAGATGGCTCACCTCCGGACTCACATCGCGGTTCACCATGCCGGGCGGCACGGGCTGCTGGCTCATCACCTTGGTGATGATCTCCGCGAGCGTGGTGCCCTCGAACGGCGGGCGCCCCGTGACCATGGCGTAGAGCGTGGCGCCCAGGCTGTAGATGTCGGAGCGTGTGTCGGCCTTGTCGGGGCTCTCGGCCTGCTCGGGCGACATGAACTGGGGTGTACCGACCGTCGCCCCATGTTGCGTCAGGCCGGCGTCGATCGGGCCCTTGGCCAGCCCGAGGTCCATGAGCTTGGGCTCGCCCTTCTTGTCGATGAGGATGTTGCCGGGCTTCACGTCCCGGTGCACCACCCCCATGCGGCGCGCCTTCTCGAGCGCGTCGGCCAGGCCGCGGGTGATGCGCAGGGCCTCGCTCTCGTCCAGAGGGCCATCGCGCGCGATCTTCTCGCGCAGGGTGTCGCCCTCGACGTACTCCATGACGAGGTACGGGAAGCCATTGGACTCGCCGGCATCGAACGCCCGCACCACGTTCGGGTGCTCGAGGTCGGCCAGCAGCTTGGCCTCGCGCTTGAGGCGCTCGATCTGGGTCTTGTCGGCGGCCAGGTCGCGCCGCAGGATCTTGATTGCGACGACGCGGTTGAGGCCCTTGTGCATGGCCTGGTAGACGGTGCCCATGGCACCGCGGCCGACCTTCTGCAGGAGCCGGTACCCCTCGATCTGGCTGCGCGCCCCCTCGGGCTCGATGATGCCGTAGACGCGGCGCGCCTGTTCGTCGGCGAGCCAGCCACGCTTGACGAGGATGACCGCCAGGCGCTCGTCGATCTGGAGGTCGTCGGCCATGCGCTCCTGCAGCAGGAAGCCCTCCTCGACCTGGGCCTCGGTCACGTAGCCGAGGTTCTGCGCCTCCTGGGCGAAGAGGAAGTCTTCGTTCTGGGCGCTCATCGATCGATCCCCGGGACTCCGTCCGCGAGTGCGGGTTCGGCGCGGCGGCCGCGCTCGCTGCGGAACTCGAGGCGCGAGAAGTAGGGGTACCTGGCGAGGTAGCGCTTCAGGTAGCGCTGGGGCTGGTACTTGCTGTTGTCACCGCCGGGCTTCCAGGCCGGCACGTTCTTGAGCCCGAAGATGTCCTCGACCATGCCGTTCACGCGGTCGACGCACGCGTCGACCGCGTCGCGGGCAAGCAGGCCGTAGGGGCAGTCGAAGCTGCGTTCGACGCGGGCGACCTCCACACGCGGCAAGCGATACAGGGCCGTCTCGTCGGCGGCCTTGAGCTTCTCGCCGTGAACGGCGAGAAGCGCCTGCAGGGGTCCCCGGACGGTCGCATCCTTGTCGAGCGTCCCGCCCGCCGCGCGCAGCAAGGCGTCGACGACCAGCACGCGCTCGGCCCGGGGCTTGATGCGCCCCTGCTCCAGGGCACGCAGGAGCCCGACGATGGCGTACCAACGCGGATCCCAGCGCGCGTTCGCGGCCGGACGCCGCCCCCGCTCACGCAGCCACTCGGCCAGCTTGGGCAAGGCGTCGGCGTTGCCCGCCTCCCCCGCACGCAGCAACACCATGGCCAGGACGGGGAGATGCGGCTTCTTGCTCGGGTTCACGAGCATGTTGATGATGCGCGCCTCCACCGCCGGCACATGGCAGTGCACGAGGATCTGCGCGGCGGCACCGGCCACGTCCTCGTCGGCGGTGGCGCGCGTGGCTACGGCCCAGACGTCGTCCCAGGCGGACGTGGCCTGGTTCACATAGGCGCACACGCCCTGGGCGAAGACGCGCTCGGCCGCCGCCTCGGGCAGTGACGTGCCGGTCCCGCGCAGGTGGCGCAGCACGTCCTTCGTCTCGCGCGTCCAGTCGGCGGGCTCCTGCTGCAGCATCGCCACGGCCATGGCGAGGGCGGCGCTGGCCTCCTCGTTGGTCTGGGCCGCCTTGGCCGTGACGCCCAGCAAGTGGCGGCGGTACGCCTTGGCGTCGGGCGCCCCCAGGAACGCGCTGGCGAGCAGACGCGCGCGGCGCGGCTGCGGGTTGGCCGCCGGCGGATCGACGGCAAAGAACTCGCGGGCGACCTGTGCCCCCCCCATCTTCGCCATGGCGAAGCTTGCGGCGATGCGGAAGAACATCAGCTCGTGATCGAGGTTCGTGGCCAGCAGGCGCCGACCGTCCCGCATGGCCTTGGCGGCGCGGCGGCGCTCGGACTCGACCCCCGGTACAGACGCGGGCAGCTTGGCCCCGGGAGCGGGCTTGGCCGTGTAGCGTGCGGGCAGCGCCTCCTGGTGATAGTGGAAGCAGCCCAGGGCCAGCGCGGCCATGGCGTTGGTGTGGGCGTCGCCGCCGCTGTCGAGGACCTTCACGAGCGGACGGAGCGCGGCGAGCAACTCGAACGCGGGGCCCTCGAGATCGCGGAGTGCCGCGACGGTGAGCGCCGTGTTCCAGACCTCGGTGACGTTGCGGTTGGCCGCCAGCACGCGCTGCAGGGCAGGCACCGCCACCAGCCCGAAGTGATGGACGAGCCGCTCGCGCGCGGCCTCGACCGTGCCGAGGGACGCGAACGCTCGCTGGATCTCCCCCAGGATGGCCGTGTCGGTCACGGGATCGAGGGGCGGGCGCCCCACGCTCGGATCGAGGAAGACGACGCTGCGTGCGATCGGCTCCAGATCGCGCTCCTCGGCTTCGTCCGCAGAGGCGGCTCCCGACGCAATCGCCATGCATGCGAGGAGGAGGATCGCGGGAAGGGGGCTGCGCCAGGTGGAGGACATCGCCACAGCAGTATAGGCGTCGCGGACCCTACGGGTGCAGCGCGCACGGCCGGATGGCGTCCCAGGGCAACAGACAGCCTTACGGGCCGCGCGGAGACGTCCGCTAGGGAAGCGTGAAGCCCGAGGAGACGTAGGCGCGCCACTTCGCGTCCACCTTGCGGTAGTTCGCGCCGTAGGCCTCCTTCAGCGCCTCCTCCTCGGTCTTCGAGCGGTCCTTGCTCAGGTCGATGAACTGCTTGAACTTCTTCGCGTCCCAGCGGATCAGGAACTCGACGATGCTCCAGGACTTCACGAGCTGGATGTAGCTGGTCTGGTCGACGGTCATCTTCGCGATGCGCCGCAGGGGCGGATCATTGCCCTCGTTGACGACCTTCTTGAGGGCCTCGCGCCACTTGGCGCTGTCCGTCCAGACGGGCCCCTTCATGCCGGCGCCGGCGCCCCCGGTGCCGCCGCCGCTGCCGAGCGAGAAGGTCTGGGTGTAGCCCAGCGCCTCCATCTCGAGGTAGTAGGAGAAGCCCTCGCGCAGCCACACGCTGGGGAAGGCGTAGTTCGCCTTGTAGCGCGTGATCAGCAGCAAGCCGGCCCCGTGGACGACGTTGCTGACGTACGTCTTGTCGGTGTTGGGGAACTGGTACACGCCGGTGGCCCGGATGTCCTGCACGTGCCACCAGGCGTGCTGCCGCTGGATGGCGGTCTTCCAACCCGGCGTCAGCGAGTTGACGTCGTAGGTCTTGTCGAACCAGTTCGACATGCGCACGTAGCCCGGCATCTTCTTGCACAGGAACAGGTGGATGCGCTCGTCGACCGTCTCGGGGTAGTCGTCCTCGGTGGGCTTGAGGGTCTTGCGCAGCACGCCGAACGCCTTCTCGCAGGACGCGAGGATGCGCTTGGCCAGCTCCGGCTTGACCTCCGCATGGGCATCGAAGTGCGGCCCCCAGTGGTAGGCCACCTTGAGGCGCCCCTCGCGCACGAGCTTCTGGGTGAGTTCCTTGCCCTCCTCGAAGCCGAGCTTGACCCACTTGCCATCGACGAGGCGCTCGCCGCGACGCTTGTGCCACTCCTCTTCCGTGACCCAGTCGTCGCCGTCCTTCTTCAGGGCCTTCTCGCGCGCGTCCCGCTCCTCGGGCGTGACCCAGCCGCCCTCGTAGGGCACGAGCCCCTTGGCCCGCTGCTCGGCCTCGAACTTCGCGCGCAGGTGCACCTTCTCCTCGGCGGGGGTCATCCACTCGCCGTCCACCTGCTTGTGACCCAGGAGCTTGCGCGCCTTCTTGTCGGTCGGCTTCAGGTCGACGATGGCCTCGAGGATGTAGTGGAGCTCCTTGACGAAGCCCTTCTGCTTGGCCCACTTGTAGAGATCCCAGCGTGCCTTCACGTCGAGGGCGGTCTTGGCGCGGTACGCGAGCTGCTCGCGCATGGGCGGGACGCTGTCGTTGATGGCCTTCACGTCCGCCTTGGCGAGGATCTTCTGCCCGTCGAAGGTCGTCTCGATGACGACCTCCGTGTCGCTCTGGCTGAGGATCTTGCCCTCGTAGACGGTGCCGTCCTGGAGCGTGACGGTGTGCGCGAGCGCGGCCCTCGCGCCCCCGAGGGCGAGCCACAGGAGCGCGGCGATGGTGATGAGGCGGTGCATGCAGGCAACCCCGGGGCCGATGCGGCCAGGGGAATCGTATCGGCCGATCGGCGCCGCGCTACGAAGCCTGTAGTCCTAGGAAGTGGCCACCGTGTCCCTGCCGTCCCGCCGCCAGCGGCGCCAGGCCTCGAAGAACACGAGGACCTCGAGCAGGAGAAACAGGACCCCGAAGCCGACGACGATCCAGTTCCGGGCCTGGATCTGGGCGATCAGGCCCATCACGCCCGCCACCGAGGTCATGACCACGAGGAACACCAGCGGGATCAGCACGGGCAGCGTGGGCCGCTTCTTCATCCGCAGGTACAGGAAGAGGAGCAACAGGGTGATGGCGCCGATCAGCTGGTTCGTCGTGCCGAAGACCGGCCACAGCACCATGCCACCCGAGCCGGGCCCCTTGCCCGGCGTCTCGGTGAAGATCGCCAGCAGGGCCGCCGGAATGACCGCGACGGCGGTCGCCACGAAGCGATTGCGCAGCGCCGTCACACCGAAGGACTGGCCGAGTTCCGCCAGACAGAACCGCTGGATGCGCGCGGCCGTGTCCAAGGTGGTCGCAGCGAACGAGATCACGATCACGGCGACCACGGTCTGGCCGACACCGATCGGGTTGTCCACGAACGGGGCAAGCAGGGGCTCGAGGAACGTCGCCGCGCCGTCGACGAAGTTCTTGAGCGCACCGCCGGCCAGGTCGGACCACATGACGGGGTCCGTGCTCGTCGTGCCATCCGCCGCGGTCACCGTCTTGGCGGTGTAGCGCGCGTCCCACGCCCCCCGGGAGGCGAAGCCGGCCGAGACCGCCAGCACCGACACCATC
>JARGNS010000140.1 GCA_029213105.1 Planctomycetota bacterium | reverse complement strand
AAGAAGGTGCTCATCCTCGAGAAGGGCCCCTGGTACGGCACCGAGGACTTCCTGCGCGACGAGATCATCCAGGTCCGCCGGCCGACGTTCTACTCCGACAAGCGCCTCGAGCCCCAGGTCGAGGAGTCGTGGAACCAGGGCACGGTCGGCGCGGGCACGACCGGCGGCACGTTCTGGAACGGCAACATCGTGGGCGGGTCCAGCCTGTTCATGAGCGGCTTCTGGACGCGCATGAAGCCCGACGACTTCAAGGTGCTCTCGACCTACGGCGTCGCGCCGGGCGGCCAGCGCGCCGACTGGCCGATCGGCTATGACGAACTCGAGCCGTACTACGCCCAGGTCGAGGAGGCCATCGGCGTCTCCGGTCGCCTGCGTGACCTGCCGGTCGCGCTGACGGACAAACGCTCGACGAAGATCCCCCTGCCCCCCATGGAGGAGCATCCCTTCGCGCGCATGGTGGACGCCGTGGGCCCGAAGCTCGGCCTGCATCCCGCGCCGCTGCCGCGGGCCGTACTGCCCGAGGCCATGAAGACCGTGGCCCCCCAGCATCACGAGCAAGACGGCCGCGACCCGTGTGACTACAACGGCTACTGCGGCAGCTACGCGTGCAACACCGGCGCCAAGGGCTCGTCCCTCGCCGCCTGGCTCCCCAAGGCCCAGCGCGCCGGCGCCGAGATCCGCGCACGGGCCATGGCCTTCTACCTCGACACGGATGCCACGGGCCGCACGGTCACGTCCGTCCGGTACATGGACCCCAAGGGCAAGGTCCAGGTGGTCAAGGCGCGTGCGTTCGTCGTGGCCTGCCAGGCGCACGAGTCGGCGCGCCTCCTGCTGAACTCGGGACGCCCGGGCCTGCACCCCAAGGGCCTCGCCAACCGCAGCGGCCAGGTCGGGCGCAACCTGCTGTTCTCGACGTTCGGTGCCGGCTGGGGTGACTTCGTCCACGCCGAGCTCGATCCGGCCTGGCGCGCAGCGCTCGAGGCCACCGACCAGCCGTTCATGAACCGCGTCATCCAGGACTTCTACTGGTACGACCCCAGCTCCCCCGCCGCCGCGCTCCAACGCAATGCCGGCACGGGCGCGAAGCCGGGCACGGGCATGGAGCCGGGCGGCACCCTCAACTTCCTGCCCGCGCACCCGAGCCCGATCAGCGCAGCGGAGACCCAGGCCTTCGGCGAGATCGGTCAGACGGCGCCCCTCTGGGGCCAAGCCCTCAAGGACCGCCTGCACTATTGGTTCCACGAGCAGACGCCCATGAAGTTCGAGACCTTCGGGGAGTGGACACCGAACCCCAACGCGCGCATCACCATCGACACCCGCGTGAAGGACCAGTGGGGCATCCCGGTCTCGCGGATCCGCGCGTTCAGCCACCAGCGCGGCGTGAACAACGCCATCTTCCTCGTGGAGCAGTGCAAGCGCATCCTCACCGCCATGGGTGCGAAGAACGCGCGCTCGGTGCCCTCCTACGGGGGACCGAGCACCAACCTGATCGGCGGCACATGCCGCATGGGCGAGGACAAGCGCACCTCGGTGCTCGACCGCGACTGCAAGGCGTGGGACGTGGACAACCTGTACGTCACCGATGCGAGCTGTTTTCCCAGCGGGGGGCGCGTGCCCTTCACGGCCACGATCTACGCCAATGCCCTGCGCGTCGCCGAGGTGATCGCGAAGCGCGTCTGATGCACGTCGGGATCCTCCACGTCAGGCTGCACGTGCCCCAGGCCCACTCCCTCAAGGAGAAGCGCCAGGTCGTACGCAGCATCCTGGACCGCGCCCGCAACAAGTACCGCGTGGCGGCGGCCGAGATCGAGGAGCAGGACGTCCACCGCATTGCGGTGCTTGGCTTCGCGTCGGTCAGCGGGAGCCATCACCACGCCGAGGAGATCGTGACGAAGATCCTCGAGGGCCTCCGTCTGCATCCGGCGGCACGGCTGATCGAGCACGAGCTCGAGGTGCTCTAGCGCGTCGCAGCCGCCCTACTTCTTCCGCAGCGCCGTCCGCTTGATCAGGACGACGGGTGTCAGCGATCCGGTGCCGGAGAGCTCGATCGAACGCCCCCGCCAGGTGTTCACGGCGATGTCCGGCTTCGCGGTGGTGATCTCGGGTCGTCCGGGCACCGACGTGTAGGCGAGGGTGAGGCGCTCACCGACGAGACTCCATGTCCCCCGCGCGACGCGGTTGGGCTTGCCCACCCGGGCGACGATGAGCTGGAAGCGACTCCGAGCCATGAGGTCGAGGGTGAACTCGCGGTCACTGGCCTTGAGCACGTAGATCCCGCGTGACTGGTCGGCGGCGGCACGGGGCGCTTCGGGCTCCTCCAACCGGAAGTCCACGTCCGCGATCGGCGTCGGGTCGTCGTCGGCGCTCGTGTCCTTGCGCTCGTGGCCGCCAACGAAGACGAGACCGATGGCGGCGAGGAGGCCCAAGGCAACCAGGATCCAGCGAGTGCGCGCGTCCATGGGGCATCCCCTGGGGGCATCGGCCGAAGCGTCGCGCGGGGCGCGAGGGTGAAGTGGTGGCCAGAGGCGGACTTGAACCGCCGACCCCCGCATTTTCAATGCGGTGCTCTACCAGCTGAGCTATCTGGCCCTTCGCGAAGGCTGATGGAACAACGCCGCCCCCTCCCCCGCAACTAGTTTCCGGAGCGCCTCCCGCCGGGTCTCAAGACAAGCCCAAGGACGCGACGTCCGCGCGGATCTGATCCAGGAGGGCTTCCTTGCTGGGGAACGCACGCTCGTCGCGGATCTTGCGGACGAACTCGACCTCCACGGGCTCTCCGTAGAACTCGAAGTCGACGCCTGGGATGTGCACCTCGAGGATCGGCTCGGGCGGCATGCCGCCCTGGCCGCCGCCGAATGTGGGTCGGTATCCGAGGTTGGCCACGGCCACGCGGCGTTGGCCGCGCAGCGCGACGATCACCTGGTAGACACCCGCCGGCGGCGTGATCTCGCCACCGAGATCGATGTTCGCCGTGGGGAAGCCGAGCTGCCGCCCACGACCGTCCCCGCGCACGACGGCGCCGAACACCGAATGCGGACGGCCGAGCATGGCCGCGGCCTCGGCGAAGGCACCCCGCTCGATGGCGTCGCGAATGCGACTGCTCGAGATCGGCGTGCCCTCCAGATGGATGGCCGGCGCCTCCACGATCTCGAAGCCATGCGCCGCGGCCTGCGGCGCGACGGTGGCCGGCGTGCCGGCGCCGCGATGCCCGAAGTTGCTGTTGTAGCCGAACAGCAGGCCGCGCATGCCGAGCCCGGCCACGAGGATGTCGGAGACGAAGGTGTCGAACGGCATCTGGCGCATGCCCTCATCGAAGGGCAACACGACGGCCGCGTCGAGGCCGAGGCGCTCCAGCAGCACGAGCCGGTGCTCGGTGGAGAGGATGTGGCGCGGCGGGGCGCCGGCGATCACGGCCATCGGATGCGTGTCGAACGTGACCACGACGGCTTCGCCACCGACCCGGTCGGCGAAGGCGCGCAGATGCTCGATCACGTGGGCGTGGCCGCGATGCAGGCCGTCGAACACCCCAATGGTGGCCACCGGACGCTGGAAGGCCCCAGGGTCGAGCGCTTCGCGGCCGACGTGGCGGCGCATGGTGCTCACGCGGACTCGGCCACGCGGGCGCGCAGGGCCTCGAGGTCACCCTCGATCTTGGCGCGGCTCTCCGGCGTCATCCGGTTGACGAACACCTCGCCGTCCAGATGGTCCAGCTCGTGCTGGAAGATGCGCGCCACCCACCCCTCGAGCTCCATCTCGCGAGGGCGCAGGTCGAGATCCTGGTAGCGGACGCGGATCGTGACGGCGCGCGGCACCTTGCCGTAGATGCCCGGGAAGGACAGGCAGCCCTCCTCGCCGACCTCTTCGCCCTCGCGGGCCGTGATCTCGGGGTTGATCACCACGAACTCGTCCCCGGGCTCCCCGGAGGGGCAGACCAGCATCAAGCGCTTGGCGATCCCCACCTGGGGCGCGGCCAGCCCGACGCCACGCTGTTCGAAGAGGATCCGGCGCATCTCGGCCACGGCCGCACGCAATTCCTCGTCGACCGCAGTGATTACCTCGGTACCACCTAGAAGGACGGGATCGGGCCAGAGGACGATGTCCAGGTTCATGGGGCCGATTCTAGCGTCGATGCCGGCCCAGACCTCCTTCGGGGGCGTAGACCCTCGTGCGCGGGGCGATTAGGATCATGCGCCCTTCCGCTCCCTCCCGGAGGCCCCCATGGCCGTATCTGACCTGAAGAACAAGGGCCTCGAAGCCCTCAAGCGCAAGCGCTTCGAGCTCGCAATCGAGGCACTCCAGGAGTACCTGAAGTTCCAGCCCGACGACGGCGAGGCCGTCGAGGGCTTCTTCAAGGCCGCCCACAAGCTGCGCGAGCAGCGTGGCAAGAGCCTCTTCGGCGGGATGCTGTCCAAGGCCTCCATCAGCGGCAAGGACCCGGTCAAGCGCATGGCCGCCTGCCTGCGTGCGCTCGCCAAGAACCCGACCGACAAGAAGGTCTGCATGCAGCTGGGCGCCGCCGCGAGTCAGGCCAACGCCTTCGAGTCCGCCGCGGCGGCCTACCGCAAGGCCGCCGAGGCCGACCCCGAAGACAACGAGCCCTGGAAGCGCCTCGGCGAGGCCCTCGGCCGCGCCGGTCACATCAAGGAAGCCCTCGATGCCCTCGGCGAAGCCGTGCGCATCGACCGCCGTGACCAGGAGGCCCAGAAGCTGCGCAAGAACCTCGCCGCCGAGGGTGCGCTGAAGATCTCCGGCTTCGAGACGGCCAAGTCCAGTCGCGATCTCATCAAGGACAAGGACGTCGCGCAGGAACTCGAGATGGAAGCGCGCCTGCAGCTCACCCCCGAGCATGCCGCCTCCGAACTCGAAAAGCTCCGCGCCGAACTCGAAGCCAGCCCCCAGGACGCACGCCTGCACGTGCGCATGGCCGACCTCCTCCTGCAGAAGGGCGAGGAAGCCGAGGCCATGGCGGCCTTCGAGCAGGGCCTCGCGCTGGAGCCGGACAACTACGAGCTCTCGGTCCGCATCGGCGACCTGAAGCTCGGCAAGCTCACGCGCGCCTACAAGGCGGCCCGCGAGGGCGGCGACGAGGCGGCCATCCAGGCCGCTCACGGGACGCTCGTGACCGCGAGCCTCGCCGAGTACGGCCGCCGCGTGAAGGAGCACCCGCTGGACCTCTCCGAGCGCTTCCGTCTGGGTCGCTGGCTGCTGCAGTCCGGTGACGTCGACGAGGCCCTGAAGCAGTTCCAGGAGACCGTGCGCGATCCGTCGCGCAAGGTGGACAGCCTCCAGCTGCAGGCCCGCTGCTTCGAGAAGATGAACATCATGAACCTCGCCGTGAAGAAGCTCGAGGAGGCCGTGGGCGAGTTCCCCACGATGGCGAGCCCGAAGGCGAAGTCGGTCTTCTACGACTACGCCGACATGCTCGAGCGCTCGGGCAGCGAGGACAAGGCGCGCGCCATCTTCGAGCAGATCGTCGAAGAGGACGCGGCCTACAAGGACACCCTGCAGCGGCTGTCCAAGCTGAGCTCGTAGCCACCTCACCCACGCGACCCCCAGGGGGCCTGCCCAAAACGGAAGAAAGGCCGCTCGTCATGACGAGCGACCTTCTTCGTGGTGCCTCCCGGCGCGGGAGGCGCGCGTCCCGAGGACGCGCGTGCGCTACATCTTGTTGACGCTGCGCGCGAGACGGCTCTTCTGGTTGGCCGCGTTGTTCTCGTGAATGATGTTCTGCTTCGCGGCACGGTCGATGAGCCCCTGCGCCTCCACCAGGAGAGTCTGCGCCTGGGCCTTGTCGCCGGCTGCGACGGCCTCGCCGAGCTTGCGGATCGCGGTCCGCATCGCCGTGCGGCGGTTCTTGTTGCGCATGGTCCGCGTCTCGGTCTGACGGACGCGCTTCTTGGAGGATGCGGTGTTCGGCATGGTCTCGGTTCACTCCGGGGCCCCGATCTGCGGGGCAAGCGGGCGATTGTGCCGCCCGAAGCCCTGCCCGCCAGCAATTGCCGGGGTGTCCCCACGAGCGCGCCGGGCGCGGTCCCCAGGGCCTCGACGGCGCGCGGCCCCAGGAAACGGGGCTACGAGGAGGCTGCGATCCGGCCGGCCACGCGCTGGAGGGCCTCGACGGCCACTTCCACATCCCGATCCGAGACGGCATACGACATCCGGAAGTGCCCGGGTGTACCGAAGCCGCTGCCCGGCACGACGAGCAGGCGCTCGTCGAGGCAGAGATTGACGAACTCGACGTCATCCATGCCCGCGGGCACCTTGGGGAAGATGTAGAAGGCACCGTCCGGGCGGATCGTCTCGTAGCCGGCCTCGGCCAGGGCCTTCAGCAGGAGGGCGCGCTTGGCGATGTAGCCGTCCATGGGGACGGTCACGTCCAACAGCCCCTCGATCAGGCGCTGCTGGAGTGCCGGTGCGTTGACGAACCCGAGCACCCGGTTGGTGAACGTGAACGCGTCACGCAGATCCGAGGCGCCGGGGGTCGCGGGGTTGATCGCGATGTAGCCGATGCGCTCGCCGGGCAGGCCCAGGTCCTTCGAGAACGACGTGACGTGCAGGGTGTCACGGTAGGCGTCCACCGGCCACGGCACCTCGACGCCGTCGTAGACGATGCCGCGGTAGGGCTCGTCCGAGACGAGGAACACCGGGCGCCCCTGGGCGGCGGAGGCCTCCTCGAGGACGGCCGCCACGGCCGCGTAGTCCTCGCGGTTGTAGACCACCCCCGACGGGTTGTTCGGCGAGTTCACGACGACCGCACGCGTCTTGGGCGTGATCGCGGCTCGGATGGCCTCGGGATCGGGGCGGAACTGCGCATCCGTGGGCACGAGGACCATCTCGCCGCCGTGGTTGCTGATGTAGAAGCGATACTCGACGAAGAACGGCGTGAGGCAGATGACCTGATCGCCCGGGTCGAGGATGCCCTTGAAGACCACGTTGAGCGCCCCGCCGGCGCCGACGGTCATGATGATGTTGTCGGGCTGGTAGTCGGCCGTCGTGCGGTTGCCGAGGTGGTTGGCGACGGCGGCCCGCGTACTGCGCAGGCCCGAGTTCGACATGTAGCGGTGGTAGCCATGGGGCGGCAGCGACGCGAGCTCACGCAGGCGCTCGAAGAGCGCGGCGGGCGGCTCCTGCACCGGGTTGCCGAGGCTGAGGTCGGCGACCTGGTCCGCGCCCAACTTCGCCTTCAGCCGCTGCCCCTCGGTGAACATCTTGCGGATCCATGAGCTCTGCTTCATGGACTCCTGCACGTACCGGCTGATCGTCATGGGGACGGTGTACCGCACCCCGCGCGACCCGCCAATGAGGGCCGGACCGGCGGGGGCGCTTCTAGCCGTAGGCAGCGCGCCTGCCCGTGCGCGCGGCCCTACGCAGCCAGGGCCGCCGGGCGAGCGCCTGCTTCGTCGGGACGGCCCCGCGGGCGCGGCGTCGGCGTGTGCCGGTCCGTGCGGACGGGGCCGAGCCCGAGGCCCGTGGCTCGCGGGCGGACACACGCTCGCCCTGCGGGCTCCGCTGGACCGCCCCTACGGGGAGGGGGCCATCCCCCGTGGGCGTGCGGGCCGGATGCGGCGCGCGGAGCCTGGCCCACCAGCCCAAAACGCCGAACGGGCGACCTTGCGGCCGCCCGTCGGGGATTGGAAATGGTTCGAGAGCTCGAGCGCGCCGCGAGGAGGCGAGCACGTGGCGTGGTCTGCCCACGCGAGTGCGAAGCCGACGACGCGCCGTGCCGAGCCGCTCGGACCATCTCGCAAAACGTCAAACGGCGTCCTGAGAGACGCCGTTCGAACGGATGGGCTGGGCGTGCGGGCCGGATGCGGCGCGCGGAGCCTAGGCCGTGGCGTGGTCTGTCACGCGAGGCCGACCTGCCGGACCCGTCGCTACGCCGGCCCTGCCCGCACCCCAAAACGCCGAACGGGCGGCCTCTCGGCCGCCCGTCGGGGATCGGAAGTGATTCGAGGGCTCGAGCGCGCCGCCAGCAGGCTAGCCCGTGGCGTGGTCTGCCCACCCGAGGGCGACGCCGACGCCGCGCCGTGCCGAGCAGCTCGGATCACTTCGCGCCGAAGACCTTGTCGTAGCGATAGAAGACCTGCAGGCAGAGCGCCAGCACCGCGGTGCTGTAGACACGGCCGCCGTCGAGGCCCCAGGGACCGATCGGATCCCACGAGCCCTTGTACTCGCAGTAATCCGTGTCCCTGCGCTGGTTCTCGACCATCGCCTTCTCCATGCCCTTCTTCCAGATATCCCAGTGCTTGCCGCCGACCTGGAACATGGCGAGGGTGGCGTAGTACCAGTAGTACAT
>JARGNS010000139.1 GCA_029213105.1 Planctomycetota bacterium | reverse complement strand
CGGGGCGGACGCGGCGGGCCAATGCCGCCACCTACGTCGGGGCCCGGGACGGCGTGCGGCGCATCGTCGCGCGCCCCGACGCGGCCAAGGAGGCCGGCTTCAAGGCCGGGCACTTCTCGTTCAACGTACCCGGCGGTCGCTGCGAGACCTGCCAGGGCGAAGGCCGCGAGCGTGTGGAGATGCAGTTCCTCTCCGACGTCGAGGTGCCGTGCCCCGAGTGTGGCGGCTCGCGCTTCCAGGAGGTCGTCCGCGACGTCACCTGGGACGGGCTGTCCATCGATCAGGTACTCGAGCTCACGGTCACCCAAGCGGCCGAGCGCTTCGCCGAGGTCTCCTGGGTGGCGAAGCCCCTGGCGGCCGTGCTCGACGTGGGGCTCGGCTATCTGCGCCTGGGCCAACCGCTCTCCACCCTCTCCAGCGGGGAGTGGCAGCGGCTGCGGCTGGCCAACGCCCTCGGGGAGCGCCGCGGCGCGAAGTGCCGGCTCTACATCTTCGATGAGCCGACGACGGGCCTGCATCTCGAGGACGTCGCGATCCTCATGCGCGCCCTGCGTCGCCTGGCCGAGCGTGGGCATGCCGTGCTCATCGTCGAACACCACATCGATGTCCTCTGGGCGTCGGATCGGGTTGTCGACCTGGGGCCGGAGGGCGGCCCCGGCGGCGGACACGTCATCGCGGACGGCACCCCCGAGGAGGTCGCCACGGGCGACGGGCATACGGCGCGCTACATGCAAGCGGCCCGCCGCGCCGGCGGGGTCCGCATGCGCAAGCGCAAGGTCCCGCCGCCGCCCCCGAGCGTGATCGCCGTGCACGGAGCACGCGAACACAACCTGCGCAACGTGTCCGTGGATCTGCCGCGAGATCGTTTCGTGGTCGTCAGTGGCCCGAGCGGCTCGGGCAAGTCGACGCTCGCGTTCGACATCGTGTTCGCCGAGGGCCAGCGCCGCTACATCGACACGCTCTCGGCCTATGCGCGCCAGTTCGTCGGCCAGCTCGGACGCCCCGCCGTGGACTCCGTCACGGGCATTCCGCCGACCGTCGCCATCGAGCAGCGCCGCTCCCGCGGTGGACGCCGCTCCACCGTGGCGACCGTTACGGAGGTGGCGCACTTCCTGCGCCTGCTCTTCGCCAAGGCCGGGGAGCCGCACTGTCCGGCCTGCGGGCATGCCCTGCGTGCCCTGACCCCGGGTGCCATCCTGGAGCGCATCCTCACCGAGCACGGCGGTGCGACGGTGCAGCTGCTGGCGCCGCGCATCCTCGGCCGCAAGGGCTTCCACAAGGACGAGTTCCTGGCCATGACGCGCCGTGGCCACACCCACGCGCGCGTGGATGGTGCGCTGCTCGCCGTCGAGCCGCCCCCCGCCCTCGATCGCTACCGCGAGCACGACATCGAGGAAGTCGTGGCCACGCTGCGCATCGGTCCGCGCACGCGCGCCAAGCTGACGGCCGCCGTCACCGAGGCGCTCGAGCTTGGCAAGGGGACCCTCACGCTCCTGCACGAGGACGGCCGTGCGCAGATGCTCTCGGCCAAGCGCACCTGCCCGCGCGATGGCACCACCGTGCCCGAGCCCGATCCGCGCATGTTCAGCCACAACAGCCGTCGCGGCTGGTGCCCGACCTGCCGTGGCCTCGGGACGCAAGCGCATGTCGACCCGGCCGGCCTGCCCATCGAGGAAGGGCGCTCCTTGAGTCGCGGCGCCTTGCCGGCGCTGAACTCCTTCGCCGACCTCAAGCGCGACTTCGTGCGCGAGGCCCGCGCGGCGTTCGGCATCTCCGGGGCGACCCAGTGGCAGAACCTCGAGCCGGATGTGCGCCGCAAGCTGCTGCGCGGCGGCCCGGGCAAGCACGGTCGCTTCGCCGGTGCCGCCGAGCGCATGGAGACCGCGCTCGCGGGCGCGCCGGACATCGCGATCGACTGGTTCGGCGGCTACGTGACGCGCCGCCCGTGTTCTGCCTGCGACGGCGAGCGCCTACGACCCGCGGCGCGCGCTGTGCAGGTGGGGGGCACGCGCCTGCCGCAACTCCTGGGGCTCTCGACCGAGCGCTTCCTCCCGGCCCTCGAAGGCCTGCCCTACAGCCCGCGTGCGGCCGAGATCGCGCGTCCCATCCTGCGGGAGATCCGCGAGCGCGTGGCCTTCCTCGAGCGCATGGGGCTCGGCTACCTGACCCTCGATCGCACGGCGGCGACCCTCTCGGGGGGCGAGGCACAGCGCATCCGCCTGGCGGCGCAGCTCGGCAGCAATCTGCGTGGCGTCTGCTATGTGCTCGACGAGCCCACCATCGGTCTGCACGCACGCGACAACGCGCGCCTGCTCGAAGCCCTCAAGGATCTGCGCGCGCGTGGCAACAGCCTGATCGTCGTGGAGCATGACGCCGACACCATCCGCAGCGCGGACCGCGTCATCGACCTCGGTCCGGGCGGCGGCCGCCGCGGCGGTCATATCGTCGCCGAAGGCACACCGGCCGCCTTGGCCAAGGATCCCGACTCCCCGACCGGACGCGTGCTTGCCCGCGTGGCGCCTGCGCTACGCAAGAAGGCGCCGCCGGCGACGCACAGGCTGCGGGTGAAGGGTGCGCACCTGCACAACCTGCAGAAGGTGGACGTCGAGATTCCGCTGGGGCAGCTGAACTGCGTCACGGGCGTCAGCGGTGCGGGCAAGTCGACGCTGGTGCACGGCGTGCTGGCCGCCGGCGTACGCGCCCAGCATGCGGGGGAGACGCGCGGCGGTCAGCCCTACCGGAGCCTGAGTGGGGCCCAGCACCTCGGCCGCGTACGCGAGGTCGACTCCACGCCGATCGGTCGCACGCCGCGCTCGGTGCCGGCGACCTTCCTCGGGATCTGGGACGCCATCCGCAAGGCCCTCGCGCTGACGCCGGAGGCGCGGGCGCGCGGCTACGGCCCCGGACGCTTCTCGTTCAACGTGGCGGCGGGTCGCTGCGATGCCTGCAACGGCATGGGCGAGATCACCGTCGAGATGTCCGGCCTGCCGAACGTACGCCTTCCCTGCGAACGCTGCCGCGGGGCGCGCTTTGCCCCCGAGACGCTCGAGATCACCTGGCGCGGACGCCACGCGGCAGACTTCCTGGACCTCACCTTCGCGGAGGCCCACGAGGTGTTCGCCGACTTCCCCAAGATCGCGCCCAAGGTCGCGTTGATGAACGATGTCGGCCTTGGGTATCTCAGCCTCGGGCAGCCTTCGCCGACCCTCTCCGGCGGCGAGGCGCAGCGGCTGAAGCTCGTCAGCGAGCTGGGCCGCGGGGGGCGCGACGGTCCCACCCTGTACGTGCTCGATGAGCCCACCATCGGGCTGCACGGTGAGGATGTAGATCTGCTGCTGGATGTCTTCCGTCGGCTGGTCGAGCGCGGCGACACCGTGCTGCTCATCGAGCATCACCTCGAGCTGATCGCCCAGGCCGACCATGTCATCGACCTCGGCCCCGAGGGCGGGGAGCACGGCGGGCGCGTCGTGGCGAGCGGCACGCCGGCGGCCGTGGCGCGGCGGCGGGCCAAGAGCCTCACGGGACGGGCACTGCACGACATGGCGTGTAACAATCCTGCGCGTCCGACGGCTTCCGCCGGCGCTTGACCCCGCGCGGCCTACGATCGTCGCGGGTCGGTCCCCGGAACTCCTGCATGCGCTGCTTCGCTCTCGTCCTGCTTGGTCTCGCGCTTCCCCTGGTGGCGGGTTGTGGCGACGATCCCATGCCCGCCGGCGTGCAGGTACGCATCCTGACCAGCACGGCGGATGGCCCGGTCCAGGGCTCGCTCGTGCTGATGTCGGTGGACGACGGTGCGGGCGCCACCTACCCCCTCGAGTCGGTGGGTGGGGACCTGTACCGCGCGGTCGGGGCGCAGCCGGGCCGCTTCCGGGTCCTCTCGGATCAGGGCTGGGGCATGCTGTGGACGGGCCGCCAGGGCTCGGCAGCCCCGCTCCTGCGCGGAGGCGAGTATCCGGCGGCGCTCGTGCGCATGGGCAAGCCGCGCTCGCTCTACGTGGCCATCGCCGACCCGTCCCTGCCGAGCGCGCCTGTCACCGCGCGCTGGGCCGCCGAGTGGAAGCCCCTCGCCGGGGGGGATGCCGCGCCCTTCCGCCCGGCCGACATCGAGATCGTCGACCAGGGCGAGGGCATCGTCTCGCTGCACTTCAACGCGGCGCAGTGGACGCGCGGCACCGCGCTGCGTGCCGCGGGCTTCCTGGGCGATGGCTCGGTCTCCGAGCTGTTGTCGTACACCGTGCGGGATGCGGACCATCACGAGCTGCCGCGCATGGCGCTCGTCTTCCCCGCGCCCCAGGCGCGGCTGGCCGTCCACCTCGTGCCGCCCACGGGCACCGCCCCCGTCGCCGATGGCGTGCCCGTCCGCGTGGACGTGGGGGGCATCCCCTTGCGCGCCGTGTTCGAGGAGCGCAGCTACGGCGGCAGCGCGCACTTCGAGATGCTGCCGACCCTCGGCCAGGGCCTGCGCATCTCCGTGGGCCCCCAGCGCCCCGACGCCCATGGCTACCTCCTGGACCAGGAAGTCTGGCGCCGTCGCCAGGCCCTCTTCGTGACCCCGATCGAGGCGGCCACCGCGACCCGCGTGCCCCTGCCGGTGGGCGAGGTGCCCGTACACGAGGTGCGGGCGCGCCACGGGACGGGTGCGGTGTTCGGACGCGTGCCCGTCGTGGCGGCGCCGACAGGCGCGTTCGCCCTGACGGTCCCCGGAACCCAGGACCTGCTGGTCGGGTATGCCGACGGGACCTGGTCCCATCTTGTGGTCACCCCCGCGGGAGACACGGTCTCCGGACGCCGCGAGCGGCTCGGCGAGCGCCGCTGCCGCATCCGCGGCAACGCTCGCGGCGCCGGCCCCGGGGGCACGGTGCGCTTCACGCGCGTGCTGCCGGTCGTCGCCGACCTGCTGCCCGAGCGCCGCGCGGAGGGGGAGGGCTTCCGGGCCGCCCTGACGCCCGACGGCGCCTACGAGATCGAGCTGCCGCCCGGCCGCTATGAAATCCAGGTCTGGTCCGCCGGGGGCCCGCGCGGGCGCATCCTCAAGCAGGACTTCGGCCCGGGTGCCGAGGCGCGGCTGCAACTCTCCACGCGCTGACCCGGCCCGCACCGGGTTTCAGGCGGGCCCCGTTGACCGCACTCCGGGGCACCGGTAGGTTCCAAGTCCGGGCTTCACCCAGCACGCCCGCGGAGGTCTCGATGGCTGACAAGCAATCCGAGGGAGGGCCGCCGCGCGGAGGCCTGACCCGCCGCGCGCTCTTCAAGGGGGCCGGCGCCGCCGCCGCGGCCGGCGCGGTCTTTCGCTCGCTCGAGGGCGCGGCCGAGGAGGCGGGGCCCCGCAGCCAAGGCCCCGGCAAGGTGCCGGTGACGCTGAAGGTCAACGGCGCCGAGCGCAAGGTGCCCGTCGAGCCGCGTGAGACGCTGCTCGAGGTCCTGCGCCTGCCGTTGGAGCTCACCGGCCCGAAGCCCGTGTGCGATCGCGGCACGTGCGGCGCATGCACGATCTGGGTGGACGGCGAGCCCGCCTACGCCTGCAGTGTGTTGGCCGTGGAAGCCGCAGGCCACGAGATCACCACGGTCGAGGGCCTCGGCAATCCGGACGCGCTGCACGTCGTGCAGGAAGCGTTCGTTGCCCACGACGCCCTGCAGTGCGGCTTCTGCACGCCTGGCTTCGTCATGTCGTGCGCGCATGCGGTCAAGACCCATGGCAAGGATCTCACCGACGCGCAGGTGCGCGACGCCTGCGCGGGGAACCTCTGCCGCTGCGGGACCTACCCCCACGTCATCAAGGCCGCCCTCGCGGCCGCGAAGAAGGGGGGCTAGCCCATGCCGCGCGAAGTCACCTACAAGGTCGGACTGATCGGCCACGAGCAACACGCCAAGGATGTCGAGGGCACGACCCAGGACATCACGGTCCAGATCCACGAGCTCGACGCCGAGCCCTGGGGTGTCGACACGAAGCTCGAGCATGTCGGCACCGAGGTGCCGCGTGTGGACGGCGCCCTGAAGGCCACCGGAGCGGCCAAGTACAGCTACGACATGCAGCCCCCCGGGCTCACGTTCGCGGGGCTCGTCTACTCGCCGCATGCCCACGCGCAGGTGACGGCGGTCGACGCGTCAGCGGCGAAGGCCATGAAGGGCGTCCTCGCCGTCAAGACGATGGAGGGGCAGCGCGCGACGTATCCCGGCAAGATCGTGGCCGCCGTCTGTGCCGAGAGCGAGGCGATCCTCGACGACGCCCTCGCCTCCATCCGCGTGACCTACGACGTCCGTCCCGTGGCCGCCGTTACCGAGGACGCGATGAAGGAGGGCGCGCCCCAGGTGACGGGCCGCAAGAACGTGCGCTCCATCAACCGGCGCCAGCCGCCCGACGCCTCGAAGGCCTTCACCGAGGCCGAGGTCGCCGTGCAGGCCGACTACCGCACCGCCGTGCAGACGCACTCGTGCCTGGAGCCCCACGGCTGCATGGTCATGTTCGAGGCGGACGGCAGCGTCACGGTCTATGCGAGCACGCAAGCCACGGCCGGGTTCGCGAGCCGGCGCTTCCTGCAGGCGCTCGGCGTGCCGCGCAGCCAGGTGCGTGTCATCACCCAGCACATGGGCGGCGGCTTCGGCAGCAAGTTCGGCGCCATGGAGTGGGACGCACTCTGTGCCGAGTTCGCGCGCGAGACGCGGCGCCCCGTGCGCATGATGCTCTCGCGGCGCATGGAGCACCTCGTCGGCGGCAATCGCCCCGACTCGATCCAGGCCATGGAGCTTGCGGGTACGCGCGATGGCCGCTTCCTGGCGCTGCGCGGCAGGACCCACGGCACCTACGGCAATGCGGCGGGCGGCGGCGCCGGCGCGGCGAACACGGCCGTGTACCGCATCCCCGTGACCGAGATGCATCAGAACGCCGTGGCCACCTTCTCCGCGCGCGGGGCCGCGTTCCGTGCACCACGCCATCCGCAGGGCTTCTACGCCCTGGAGAGCATCATCGATCGCTACGCTGGCGAGATCGGCATGGACGCGCTGGCCGTCCGCCTGAAGAACGATCCGCATCCCATCCGGCAGGTGCAGTGGCGCATCGGCGCCGAGCGCATCGGCTGGAAGGAGAATCGCCGCGCCAAGGCCGGCAGCGACAAGGGCGTCATCAAGCGCGGCGTCGGCTGCGCGGCAAGCCGCTGGGGCCAGGCCGGGCGCCACATGGGCTTCGGCGGTGCCGTCAAGGTGAACTGCCTCGTCGAGCGCGACGGCAGCGTCGCGATCGAGTCCTGCGTGCAGGACCTCGGTACGGGCACGCGCACGCTGATGGCCATCATCGCGGCCGAGGAACTCGGGCTCACGCCCACCCAGGTGGACGTTCGCATCGGCGACACGCGCTACCCGCCCGGCCCGGGCAGTGGCGGCAGCACGACCGCGCCGACGATCGGTCCGGTCACGCGCAATGCGGCCTTGCGGGCGCGCGAGGCCATCGGGGCCCTACTCGCCGCCGAGTGGGGCGTGGCCGACCACGAGGTCGGCTTCGCGCGCGGCACGTTCAGCGCGCCTGGTGGCAAGTCGACCACGTGGGCCAAGGCCTGCTCGCTCGTGGGGCCCGAGGGCCTGCGCGTGCAGGGCGAGCGGCGTCGCAACTGGAGCTCGCCCTTCCGCGAGACCGCCGGTTGCCAGTTCGCCCAGGTGGCGGTGGACACCGAGACCGGTGTCATCACGGTAGAGAAGGTCGTGGCCGTACACGACGCCGGCCGCATCGTCGACACCATGACGGCTCGCAGCCAGGTGAACGGTGGTGTGATCCAGGGCATCTCCTACGCGCTCTACGAGGAGAAACACCTCGACCGCGCCGGCGGCGACATGGTCAACCCGACCTTCGATACCTATCGCATCATGGGCATCCAGGACTGCCCGGCGATCGATGTCGTGCTGACGTCCGTGGCGAGCGGCTACAACAACCCGGGCATGATGGGACTGGGCGAGCCAGCCACGGTTCCAACCGCGGGCGCCGTGGCCAACGCGGTCTACAACGCCATCGGCGTGCAGGTGACCGAACTTCCGATGACGCCTGCACGCGTACTGGCCGCGCTCGAGAGGAGGCAGGGATGAAGGCCTTCACGTTCGTTCGCGCCCGCACCTGCGGGGAGGCCACGCAGCTGTTGGCCAAGCACGGCGATGGACTCGTCCATGCCGGCGGGACCGACCTGTTGGCGCGCATGAAGGAGCGCACGGAGACGCCGGACGTGCTCGTGTCGCTCTGCGACGCCGATGGGCTCGCCAACATCCACATCGAGGACGATGGCAGCATCTGGATCGGCGCGCGCGTGACGCTCGCGCAGCTGGCGGCCTCCGAGGCGTGCGCCCGCTTCGTCCCGACGTTGGCCGAGGCGGCCGGCTTGGC
>JARGNS010000138.1 GCA_029213105.1 Planctomycetota bacterium | reverse complement strand
CTTGCGTCCGTGATCGAGGCCGAGGCCCCCGTCCATGTCGACCAGGCCGTGCGTCGCCTCGTGGCGGCGTGGGGCATCACGCGCACGACGTCGAAGGTCACCGAGCGCTTCGAGGAAGCGCTCGCCGCGTTGGTGGCCGAGGGCACCTGCGAGCGCCGTGGTGACTTCGTCTACCGCCCCGGGGCCGAGGCGCCCGTGCGTCGTCCCGCGGGCGGCGTGCAGCGCGACGTCGAGGAGATCGCCCCCGAGGAGCTGGCCGCGTGCGTGCTGCTCGTCGTGGATGCCTACCTCGGCATCGCGCGCGACGCCCTGGTCAAGGAGGTCAGCCGTGCGCTCGGCTGGCAGCGCCTCGGCGAGAAGATTCAGGCCGCCCTGGATCCCGTCGTGGCGGCGCTCGTGGCCGATGGCGTGCTCGTGGCCGACGACGACCGCCTGCGGCGGCCGCCGGCCGAGCCGGAGCTGACTGAGCCGGAGCCGAGCGAGCCCGCGCCGGAGTCGGAGGAGCCGGACTCGGGGGAGCCCAACGCAGGCGAAGCGGAGAGCACCACCCCCGACGAAACGCCGGTCAGCGAGGCGGCGTCGGAGCCGAAGCCGGAAGCGTCCGAATGAACACGTTGCGGAAGCGCGCGTAGACCTCGCCCTTCGGCGTGCCTCCCGGGGCGTGCCGCTGGATGCCGAGGAAGCCGGTCGGGGCGCGCTGCGCGAAGGGCGGCTTGACGTCCAGCGCGTGCGTGTCGACATCGTGCAGCACGACGCCATTGAGGCTCGTGATCTGGCGCGAGCCGCGGCAGATGATCTCCAGGTGGTTCCACGTGCCGTTGGCGCGCAGCACGCGCCGGGCGGGGGGCACGGCTCCGTAGAGGCTGCCCGTGAACTGCCACGGCTTGAGCGTGCTGTTCGTGACCCGCTCCCAGTTGTGGTCGTCGAGGATCTGGACCTCGCGTCCGGAGAACGCCGGGTTGCTTCCGTCGCGGGCCGCGCGCAGGAAGATGCCGCTGTTGGCCATGTCCTGGATCTGGAAGTCCAGCGCGAGGTGGAAGTCCTGGAAGTCGTCCTTCGTCAGGAGGTGTGGGGCGCCGCCGGCATGCAGCAGCTCCAGCACGCCGTCCTGCACACGGAACCCGGTGCCGTCGCCCGCGACCTCCCAGGCGTCGAGCTCGTCGGCGAGCAGGTCCTGCCAGCCTGCGCGTTGCCCGAAGGCCGTGGGGAAGGTGCGTCCGGCCGCGTACTGCGCGCGGGGCGGCTCGACCAGCAGCCGGCGGGCCTCGACATGACGGATGCGCACGGCCTGCTCTGGCGGCGTGTCCGCGCCGCCGTGCACCTGGAAGCCGACCATGCCCTCGCGGGCGAAGCCCTCCGCATCGGCCGGTAGCTGATGGTCGCAGACCAGCACGTCGTTGATCCACACGCTGATGTGCGCCGGGTGACCGACGCAGCGCGCGCGCACGTGGTTCCATTCGTCACGCTTCCACGCGTCGATGCCGTCGGGCGCATGGCACCACCAGCCGTCAGCGTAGATGCCGCCGATCTCGCCGCCGGGGCGATCGTCCAGGGTGACCTGCGGGCCCTTCCCGTCCTTGCCCATGCGGAAGAAGATGCCCGAGTCGAAGGGGTGATCGATGCGCACCTCGCACGAGACGTCCACGTGCTCGTAGCGGTCGAGGGTGTAGAGCAGTCCGCCCGCGTGGCCCGGGCCTTCGCGGCCCACCAGCGCGCCGTCCTCCAGGGTCCAGACGGCCTTGCCGTCGTAGCGGCCGCCTTCGGTGGTGAAGTGCTCGAGCACGCTGTGGTAGGGGGGAAGGTCCGCCTGCGCGGACACCCGGCGTGCGTCGGCTTCGTCGTCGCGCTGTGCGGACGACGAGCTGCTGCAGGCGAACAGGAGCAGGGCCCCGCCCGCGCAGACGGCCACGGCGAGGAGTCCCAGGACGAGGATGGCGAAGCCGAGAGCGAGATCGCGCAGCATGCCCCGGTTCTAGCGCGCGATACCGTGCCGGGTTTTCTTTTCTCGCATTCGCCTCCTCTCATCAGTCGTCAGCGAGCGTCCTGTCGAGCGCGGCGCGCAGGATGCGCCCCGCGATGCTCGCGTAGGTCTCATCCTCGCGCAGCGCATCCCGATGCAGGCGGACTCGCCGGCTGACGGTGCCCGCCGCCCGGCCCGTGTGGCGGGCGATGTCCAGCCCCCGGAGGCCTGCTGCCGTAGATAGGAGCCCGGCTTGCAGGATGGCCCACGCATCGACGCGCTTGCGCCCGGGTTGCAGCGTGTACTCGCCTCGCTGCTGGCGCGCTTCGTCGAGGGCCGCATCGAGGTCGGCAGCGGTCGTGATCGGCGTCCAGGGGGCGGTGCCATCTGCGAGTGCAGCCTTCCGGCGCATCCACGCGGCGACCTGGCCGGCCGGCTGGCGCGCGAGCTCATCCAGCGGGTCGTCGCCTCGGTTACTGCACCGCAGGCGTTCTTCGACGAGCGCGCGGGAGCCATCGCCACGGGCCGATCCACCGTGCGTAGTCCGACGGCTCGAACAACCGACGCCGATGGATCGAGGTGATCCAACGCTCGACCGCGGCGCGCTCTAGCCAGAGTGGCCTTCGGGATGATCGAGCGTAGAAGCGCGCGCTGCCGGCGGGGTACTGCACGGGGTGATCGCACATGCGGGCCACGACCGGGTTGCGGTCGATGTAGCGCAGGAGCCTGATGGCGTACTCGATGGAGTCGACGAGGATGGAGCGGAAGCGCCCGCGGAAGAGGGAGCCGTCGCGGCGGAAGCGCCGATTGAAGTAGCGTACGTAGGCGTTGAGGACGCGCATCATGGCCTTGGATAGGCCGACCTCGGTCGACCGGACCATGAGGTGGAAGTGCGTGTCGAGAATCGAGTAGGCCTCGATAATCAAGTCGCCGCGCCGCGCGGCGCATGCGAGGAGCCCCAGGAACCGTCGCTTCGCGGCAAGGTCGGGGAAGCATGTCCGCTTCGCAATGCCCCGGTTCATCACATGATGGCGTGCGCCGGGGCGATCCCTTCGGTTGGTCTTCGGCATGCGTGCACCTCCTGGGAGATGCACTCGGCCTGGGCGCCCAGTCCGTCACGAACGCGAGAAAAGAAAACCCGGCACGGTATCCTTTCCCCTGTTGCCTTGACAGTTCGCCAGGCTCTGGCCCAGGGTCAGGCCTGACGGCTGAGGTCGGCGGTGCCCGACTCGTCGCCCTGGTGAGTCTTGTTCTTGCAACTGCGAGGAGGCGGAGATGAATGAGCCCTACCCCAATGCCGACGACTGGATCGGGCTCGGACCAGACGAGATGCGATTTGAGCCAGTGGGGCTGGAGCGCGTCGTTCGTCTTGGCGCGGCCCCTCCGATCGAGCAGGCGGCGTATCCTCATGCCTACGGATCGTCTGGGGCCGCGTGGGTTGAACCGCATGCTGGCATCTTCCTTCCCAAGATCAATTGGCCACCGGCGCCGCCCCCTCCCTCGCCTGAGATGCCAAGCGGATGGCGAGAGGGCCTCGGCGGAGCAGGGCTTGGTGGCTATCGAAGCTACGTGTCCTACCGCATCGGCTTCGTAGGCGATCTGGTGAAGAAGTCTGCCTGGACCGCAATGCAGGGGGCCCTCGCCCAGGCGCTGTCAGTTGTGCAGTCCTACGGCTACTCAGAGGGCCCGATGCTGAACGAGGACTACGATGCTGAGGTGGCGTTGATCACGAACAAGTGGCTCGCGTGTGACATCCAGACCAAGCCGTTCCTCGATGAGCTGTACAACCGGTCGATCGTCCTCGTGGTGCTTGAACTGATGGACAACGGCGCAGGCCGCGATGCCATTGGGCAAGCGATCGCGGTCGTAGGCGCGAGCTTTGACAAGGCGTACGCCGCAGCGGGCGAGAAAAGTGCCCGCGTGCCGGATGCCTAGGGCCGCTCATCGATGCCCGCCCGGCGGATCAAGATGAGCGCCCCCCCGCCGACTTCACCTGTAGGCTCAGCCCCCCTCAAGCAAGTGACGCGTCTTGGTTCCCAGGGCCTACTCCTGCTTCTGGCCGTAGCGCTCGGCGCGTGTGGAGATGAGCCTGCAAGCTCGCCCAAGCACCAGTGGGCCCAGGTCTCGCATCGCCAGCGGCAGGAAGCCGAGACACTCGGCGTCCCCGTCGCGTTCGAGAATGACGAAGGAATGCGGTTCGTGCTGATCCCCACAGGGACCTTCACAATCGGGGCGCGCCCCAACGACCGCGTCCAGGCAGACTGCGAGCAACTCCAACACGAACACACGGTCCGAAACGCGTTCTACCTGCAAGCGACGGAGGTCACCAACGAGCAGTACCGCCGCTATCGTCCTACACATGACAACGGCGGGTGGGGACTCGACACCAACGGGCCGGCGCAGCCTGCCGTCGTGATGCCCTTGTCCGATGCAAGGAGGTTCGCTGACTTCGTTTCGGCGCGGGACGACAGCCGCACCTATCGCCTCCCCACGGAAGCCGAGTGGGAGTGCGCGTGCAGGGCAGATACGACGACGCGCTACTGGTGGGGAAATGAGAACCCTACTGGCCCCATGCCCGAGAGCATGCGTGACGCAACTGCCAGGGTGGCCGACGGCATGCTCTGGCACCTCCGCCCTGGCGCACCTGAAGACAAACTTCGGAGTACCGAAGACGTAGCCAGCTTCCACCCGAACCCCTGGGGGCTCTACGACATGCACGGAAACGTCTCGGAGTGGTGTGACGGGCTGGGCAGCCAGGACACGCAGCCCCTGGCATGCGCGGGACCGGGCGACGGTGTGTATCGTGGGCGCGCGTTCTGTCTGCCGACCAAATTCCTGCCGAGCCGTCGCGGCGTAAGTCCGGGGGGCGCAGCCAGGATTGCCGTTGGCTTCCGGCTGGTTTCCCCGCTGCCGTTGCGTGAGAAATAGCCTCCTCCTTCCCGGCCGCTTGGGTGCCGAGTCGGGTGAACTCCTCACTGTCTCGTGTCGAGAGGCCACATGGTGAGTCGTTCATCCGGCACCGTATCGGGTCTAGGAACTCCGTGCAGAGTCTGAGGGCTCCGCGGCCGCTCCCAGCGCGTCATGGCAGACAGCCTCGATGTTGTGGCCGTCGGGATCGAGGACGTACGTGCCCTAGTAGTTCTCCTGGTACTGGGGGCGAAGGCCAGGCTTGCCGTGGTGGATGCCGCCCACGGCGAGGGCGGCGTGATAGAAGTCGTCGACCTGTTGGCGGTCCTTCGCACGGAAGGTGATGTGGAGGCGAGGCTTGGTGGTAGAGCCGACGCCGATGCAGAGCTCGGTCTCGAGGGGGGCCGTCCAGCCGAGGGTGAGGCGACCGCCGAACTCGACGGGCGCGTCAGAGAGTTTCTTGTCGCCCAGCGGCGCGAGCGCTTGGTCGCAGAAGTGGCCGCTCTTGGTGAGATCACTGACGTCAATGGCGAGGTGGTCGATCATCGGGTTGGCCTGCTCTGATGGGGTCGGTGTCTTCGGGATGCCGCGCCGGGTCTTCTCCTCCGGCCTGCGCCCTTCGGAGCCTAGAGGACCATCTTGACGATCTCCGCCTCGCTCAGGCGGCGGTAGACGTCGTCGCGGTGCAGCTCGTCGCGCACGGTGACCGAGAGGCGCACCGACACGTACGTGCCCTTGCTGCTCGGCTGGGCGTCGTGGACCACATGCTCGTCGTCGGCGAGGAGCTCGGCGATCAGGAAGCGCAGGGCCTCCTCCGAGGCTCCCACCACGCGGTAGCCCCACGCGAGGGGGTACTCGATCTCGGGCTTCTGTCCGTCGAACACGTCGTCCTGCATGGCGCCATCCTAGGATGGTGGCCATGCGACGCGAGGATGTGGAACGACTGCTCGAGGAGGTACGCCGCGGCGACGTGGACGTCGCCGCCGCCGCCGGCCGCCTGGCCGAGGTCATGCCCGTGCCCGGGGCCGGCCGCCTCGACGGCATCGCCCACCTCGACCACCACCGGGCCCTGCGCTGCGGCTTCCCGGAGGTCGTCCTCGGCTCGGCCAAGGAGCCGGCCGACCTCGTCGAGATCGCCCACGCCATCCTTGCGCGCGCCGACACCCTGCTGGTGACGCGCGTGGACGAGGTCCGCGCCGGCGCCCTGACCGCGGCCCTGCCCGACGCCGAGCACCACGTCCGCGCCCGGGCCGTGACCGTGCGGCGCGCCACGCCCGTGGAGGGGCGCAGCGGCATCCTGATCCTGACGGCCGGCACGGGGGACGTCCCCGTGGCCGAGGAGGCGCGCGTCACTGCCGAGAGCATGGGGCAGGCGCCGGAGGTGATCCACGATGTCGGCGGGGCCGGGATCCACCGCTTCCTCGGCCAGCAGGAACGACTGCGGGCCGCCCGGGTCGTGGTCGTGGCCGCGGGCATGGACGGCGCGCTGCCCAGCGTCGTCGCCGGTCTGGTGGGGGTGCCGGTGATCGCCGTCCCCACCAGCGTGGGCTACGGGACCGCCCTGGACGGGCTGGCCCCGCTGCTCTCCATGATGAACGCCTGTGCCCCGAACGTGGCGGTCGTCAACGTGGACAACGGCTTCGGCGCCGGCTACCTGGCCGCCCTGATCAACGCCCAGCCCCGCGATTGAGCCCCCGCGGCGCCCAGGGGTGTGTACACGTGTTCCTCCCGGGGGAGCGCCCGTTTACCCTCCGCTTCCGATGACGACACCCCGCCCCGCTCTTCTCGTCCTGGCCGATGGCAGCGTGTTTCGTGGCCGCGCGTTTGGCGCCCACGGTGAACGTGCTGGTGAGGTCGTGTTCAACACGGCCATGACCGGTTACCAGGAAATCGCCACCGATCCCTCCTACGCCGGCCAGATCGTCTGCATGACGTATCCGCACATCGGCAACTACGGCACGAACGAGGACGACTCCGAGTCCGCCAAGCCGTGGATCGAGGGCATGATCGTCCGCGAGCTCAGTCCCGTCGCGAGCAACTTCCGCTCGACCGAGGACCTCGAGAGCTGGTACGCGCGCACGGGGGTCCTCGGCATCGAGGGCCTCGACACGCGCCGGCTCACACGCCGCCTGCGTGTCGACGGGGCGATCAACGGCGTGCTCAGCAGCGTCGACCTGGACGAGGCGAGCCTGCTGGCCAAGGCCAAGGCGCTGCCGTCCATGGACGGCATGGACCTGGCATCCACCGTCACGTGCGACGCGTCCTACACCTGGGACGAGCTGTGGCCCGCCGAGTGGTCCCAGCTTCCGGATGACCTCCGCGCCGAGGGCGACGACGGCCGGCCGCTGAAGATCGTGGCCATGGACTTCGGCGCCAAGCGCAATATCCTGCGCAGCCTCGCCACGTTCGGTCTGATGCCCACGGTGGTGCCGGCGAGCACCTCGGCCGAGGAGATCCTCGCGTTGGAGCCCGACGGCATCTTCCTGAGCAACGGCCCCGGCGATCCCGCCGCGGTGACGTACGCGGTCGAGACCATCCGCGGCCTGCTCGGCAAGCGGCCCATGTTCGGCATCTGCCTCGGCCATCAGCTCATGGCCCTGGCCGCCGGGGCCAAGACCTACAAGCTCAAGTTCGGCCACCGCGGGGCCAACCACCCCGTGCGCGAGCACGCCACCGGGCGGATCGAGATCACGAGCCAGAACCACGGCTTCGTCGTCGACGCGGAGAGTCTCGAGGGCACGGGCTTCCAGCCCACCCACACGAACCTCAACGACATGACGAACGCCGGCATCGCCTCGCAGGCCCAGCAGGCCTTCGGCGTCCAGTACCACCCCGAGGCCGCCCCCGGGCCCCACGACGCCCAGCATCTCTTCCTGCGCTTCCGCCGCCTCATCCAGGGCGCGGCGCTACCCGTCTAGGGCGCCGTTCCCGGGCCCCCGGCCCGATCGCCCGACTCGGGGCGCGCCCCCGAAACTTCGGGGGCGCTGGCGGCTTCTGGGCCCTACCATGGGCTTTTAACGGAGGAACCCGCCGCCATGACCGTCACCTGCGTCTTCGGCATGCAGTGGGGCGACGAGGGCAAGGGTCGCATCGTCGACCTGCTCGCCGCCGAGTCCGATTTCGTCGTCCGCTACCAGGGCGGCGCCAATGCGGGCCACACCGTGATCGTCGGGGAGGAGAAGTACATCCTCCACCTGCTCCCGTCGGGCGTGATCCAGCCCGCCACCATCAACATCATCGGCAATGGCGTGGTCGTCGATCCCGTCACCCTGATGGAGGAGATCGACGGGCTCGTCGAGCGCGGCATCGATCTCGACGGCCGCTTCTTCGTCAGCGATCGCGCGCACATCGTGCTGCCGCATCACAAGACGATGGACGAGGCCCTCGAGTCCCTGCGCGGTGACGACGCCCTCGGCACCACGAGCCGGGGCATCGGCCCGGCCTACGGCGACAAGTCCCGCCGCGCCGGCATGCGTGCCGCCGACATGCTGCAGCCG